>NZ_JBBGYS010000017.1:0-125516 GCF_037479595.1 Pseudomonas sp. MYb541
TCCATCAGGCCTGCGCTAACTCAGCATGCTCATCGGCATTCAACAACGCTTTATCCGTCTGCCCCATGACCTGGCTGGTGATCGCACCGGCCGTCATCGATCCATTTACGTTCAGCGCCGTGCGGCCCATGTCGATCAGCGGCTCTACGGAAATCAGCAGCGCCACCAGTGACACCGGCAAGCCCATGGCCGGCAGTACGATCAGCGCAGCAAAGGTCGCACCGCCGCCCACGCCGGCAACGCCTGCCGAACTCAAGGTCACGATCGCCACCAAAGTCGCGATCCACAGCGGGTCCAGCGGGTTGATGCCTACGGTCGGCGCGACCATCACCGCCAACATCGCAGGATAAAGACCGGCGCAACCGTTCTGGCCGATGGTCGCGCCAAACGAGGCAGCGAAACCGGCGATGGACTGTGGGATGCCCAGGCGACGGGTCTGCGCTTCAATGCTCAGCGGGATCGCCGCTGCGCTGGAGCGGCTGGTGAAGGCAAAGGTCAGCACCGGCCACACTTTGCGGAAGAAACGCAGCGGGTTGATCCCGGCCAGGGACAGCAGCAGGCCGTGCACCACGAACATCAGGCCCAGGGCCAGGTACGACACCACCACAAAACTGCCGAGCTTGATGATGTCTTGCAGGTTGGAACCGGCGACCACTTTGGTCATCAGCGCCAATACGCCGTACGGGGTCAGCTTCATCACCAGGCGCACCAGACGCATGACCCAGGCTTGCAGGGTGTCGATGGCGTTGAGGACTTTCTGGCCTTTTTCCACGTCATCCTTGAGCAGTTGCAGCGCGGCAACCCCCAGGAAAGCGGCGAAAATCACCACGCTGATGATCGAGGTCGGCTTGGCCCGGGCCAGGTCGGCAAACGGGTTGGCCGGCACGAACGACAGCAGCAGTTGCGGGATATTCAGGTCGGCAACCTTGCCGGCGTAATCACTCTGGATCACTTGCAGGCGCGCCATTTCCTGGGTGCCGGCCACCAGGCCCTCGGCGGTGAGGCCGAACAGGTTGGTCAGGCCGATACCGATCAACGCCGCAATCGCTGTGGTGAACAGCAGCGTGCCGATGGTCAAGAAGCTGATCTTGCCCAACGACGACGCGTTGTGCAGACGGGCCACGGCGCTGAGGATCGAGGCAAATACCAGCGGTATCACGATCATTTGCAGCAGTTGTACGTAGCCGTTGCCGACCAGATCGAACCAGCCGATGGAGGCCTTGAGCACCGGATTGCCATCGCCGTAGATCGTGTGCAGAACGGTGCCGAACACCACCCCGAGTACGAGGGCGAACAGGACCTTCTTGGCGAGGCTCCAGTTAGTACGACGGGTTTGTGCCAGGCCCAGCAACAGGGCCACGAACACCAGTAAGTTGAGAATCAGGGGCAGATTCATTGAAGCTCCGTTGAGAAGGCAGCCAATCGCGTGAGCCTGCGATTGCGAACCGGAAATCCTAACAGCTTGAAATATATTGATTTAATACCGATATGGAATGGTGACTGTCGTTTTTGGAATAAGCGTTTGACGCTCAGGCACATGCCGTTGGCGCGATCACGACGCAAGCGGTCGCGCTCGGGCGATAACTGTCACAGGGATTTGTTAGCGTCGGTGTCTTTCACTCAGGGAGAAAACGCATATGAAGCTCGCTTCGAGATTGTTTGCCGCCGCGCTGTGCCTTGGCCTTGCCGGCCAAACCATGGCCGCCACCGAGTTGAAACACTGGCCGGCCCCCGCCGCCAAGCAACTGAACGAAATGATCGCCGCCAACGCCAACAAGGGTAACTTCGCGGTGTTCGACATGGACAACACCAGTTACCGCTACGACCTCGAAGAATCCCTGCTGCCCTACATGGAAAACAAAGGCCTGATCACCCGCGACAGCCTTGATCCGTCGCTCAAGCTTATGCCGTTCAAAGACACCGCCGACCATAAGGAAAGTCTGTTCAGTTACTACTATCGCCTCTGCGAAGTGGACGACATGGTCTGCTACCCGTGGGTCGCCCAGGTGTTTTCGGGTTTCACCCTCAAGGAACTCAAAGTGCAGGTCGATGAGCTGATGGCCTCCGGCAAGCCCGTGCCCGTCAGCTATTTCGAAGGCGATGTGGTGAAGAAATCCGAGGTGCAACCGCCGAAAGTCTTCACCGGCCAGGCCGAGCTGTACAACAAACTGATGGAAAACGGCATCCAGGTGTATGTGATGACCGCCGCCTCGGAAGAACTGGTGCGCATGGTCGCCGCCGATCCCAAGTACGGCTACAACGTCAAACCCGAGAACGTTATCGGCGTGACCACCCTGCTCAAGGACCGCAAGACCGGCGAACTGACCACCGCACGCAAACAGATCACCGCCGGCAAATATGACGAGAAGGCCAACCTCGGCCTGGAACTCACCCCTTACCTGTGGACCCCGGCGACCTGGATGGCGGGCAAGCACGCGGCAATCCTCACCTACATCGACGAGTGGAAAAAACCGGTGTTGGTAGGTGGCGACACGCCGAGCAGCGATGGCTACATGCTGTTCCACGATGTGGACGTGGCCAAGGGCGGCATCCACCTGTGGATCAACCGCAAGGACAAATACATGACCCAACTGAACGGCATGATCGCCAAGCATGCGGCGGCGCAGGCCAAGGAAGGGTTGCCGGTGACGGCGGACAAGAACTGGGTGATCGTCAAGCCGGAGGAGATTCAGTAACACTGAGTCGCCTGCATCGAGGGCAAGCTCCCTCCCACATATTGATGTGTGAACACATTCAAATGTGGGAGGGGGCTTGCCCCCGATGGCGGCCTCAATAACGCCGCAAAGCCTAGGCAAAAATAGATATCAATTGCGAACAAATCTCATCCTCTGCTAGCGTGCGCACTTCCTGAACCCTCCGTTCTTCTCAAGGTAGTGCTGTGTCCTCCTGGAATTCGCAGATCGCGCGCCTGTTCGCGGAGCAGAAGAAAGCCCTCGAAGCCTTCGTCACCCGTCGCACGGGTAGCGCTCAGGTGGCCGCTGACTTGACCCAGGAATCGTTCCTGCGCCTGGCGCGCCTGGATTCCGGCGAGAAGATCGACAACCTCCCAGCATTCCTTTTCACCATCGCCAGCAACCTGGTGCGCGATCACCAGCGCCAGGCCATTCGCCGTGAACGCCTGGATGCCGGCGAGCCCAGTGAAGAACTGCCTTGCAGCAATCCTGGCGCCGATGAGCAATTGGCCGCCTATCAGCAGGAGCAACTGATGCAGGACGCTATCCTGGCGTTGCCCGAGGCGACTCGGCAGATCTTCCTGCTCTATCATGTCGACGAACTTTCCTACCGCGAGATTGGCGAGCGACTGTCGATCACCCCGCGCAGCGTGGAATACCAATTGCGTCGCGCCTTGATTGAATGCCGCGCCTACATCAAGACGCGGCTCGCCAGCGACACACAAGGACGTCGGTCATGACCGCCACACCCACTGCCGACGAATTGTTCGAAGAAGCGTCTGGCTGGTATTTCCGCCTACAGGCCGAAGATGTCACGGCAGCCGAAATGGACGCCTTTGCCGCCTGGCTTGGGCAGGGCCAGCCACAGGATGACGCTTGGCAGGAAGTGCAGGCCATGCTCGGCGGTTTGCGTGAACCGGCGCGGGTGATCCGCCGCGCCGAACAGGCTGCCTGGCGCCAACCTGCGCGCCGTTGGGCATATGCCGCTGCCATATTGCTAGCAGTGGGCCTGACCGTGCAAAACACCCCCTGGCTCGACCGCCTGCGCGCGGACTACGCCACCCGCACCGGCGAATCGCGCACTGTCGAACTGGCCGACGGCTCCCAGTTGCAACTCAACACTGACAGCGCGATTCAAGTGCGCATGAGCGGCGGTGAGCGTCAGATTCGTCTGCTGCGTGGTGAAGGGTTTTTCAGCGTGACCAAGGACCCGGCGCGGCCTTTCGTGGTGCAGTCCGGCGATGGCTGGGTGAAAGTGGTCGGCACACAGTTCAGCGTGGCGCGGCGTGATGCACAGACGCGTGTGCAGGTGGCTCAGGGCAAGGTGCAGGTCAGTGCGGGCAGTGGTGAGCCGGTCTTCCTGGAGCCAGGCCGGGCGGTGGAGTATCAGGACCAGCACCTCGCAGAGGTACATGGCTTCGACCCGGCCAGCGGTTTCGCCTGGCGCCAACGGCAACTGGTGTTCCGCCAGCAGCCCCTGTCGGAAGTGGTCAGCGAGTTGAATCGCTACTGGCCCGGCAAGACTCTGGTGCTGGGCGATGCGCTGCGCAATCGCGTGGTGTCCGGCGTGTTCGAGATCGACAAACCCGACGCCGTGATCAAGGCGCTGGAATACACCCTCAATCTGCAGGCCGAGCACTACACCCCGTATTTGCTGGTGTTGCGCGAAGGCAAGGCGTCCTGACGACAACTTTTTCAAAATAGTTTCAGGGTTTCCCCGCAAGCCATCGTCCTTGATCACTGAGGCGTAAATAGTAAGCACTCTCAAGTAGTGCGGCGCCGATCACAGACTTTTTTGCACCGGGGAGCTTCATCCATGGCACACCGATACGCCGCACGGCCCTTGCTGGCACTGGCCATTTCCTTGGCCTGCGGCACTGCACCGCTGTACTTACAGGCCGCTGAGACCACTCAAGCACAGACCTACCGTTTTGATATTCCAGGGCAGAGCCTGGACGGTGCGCTGGCAGCGTTTTCGGCGGTGACACGGGTGCAGGTGTTGGTGAGTGGTGAATTGACTCAGGGGGTGGTGTCGCCGGGGGTGAGTGGCAACCTGGGCCAGCGTGAAGCCTTGGGGCAACTGCTCGGCGGCACTGGGCTGAGCGCGGCGTTTATCAACGCCGATACCGTCACCCTGGAAAAACGCGTGGACACCGGTGGCGCCCTCGAAGTCGGTGCCACCACCATCAGCGCTGAACGCTTGGGTGCGACCACCGAAGGCACCGGCTCCTACACCACCGGTGCCGTGACCATCGGCAAAGGCGAGCAAAAGCTAAAGGACATCCCGCAATCGGTCAGCGTCATGACCCGCAAGCAGATGGACGACCAGAACACCACCAAACTCTCCGAAGTGGTCAAGCGCACCCCCGGCCTGACCGCGACCAAGTCCCCTGGCCCCGGCATGTTTATCTTCTCCCGTGGTTTTGAGGTCGGCACCCTGCAATACGACGGCGTCGGCATTCCGCGCAACACCTACGCGCTGGGCAGCTACCTCACCGAAAACATGGCGATCTATGACCGCGTGGAAACCCTGCGTGGCCCGGCCGCCTTGCTGCAGGGCGCGAACAGCCCCGGCGGCACGATGAACCTGGTGCGCAAGCGCGGGCAACAGGCGCCGACCGTCACCGTCACTGCCAAGGCCGGTTCCTGGGACCACTACGGCACACAAGTGGACGCGGGTGGCCCGCTCAATACCGAAGGCACCTTGCGCGGCCGTTTTGTGGCGGACTACGACACGACCGATTCTTTTGTCGATTACGCCGGCGGTTGGAACCAGACGGTTTATGCAGCGGTGGACTACGACTTCACGCCAGACACCACCGTCGGCGTGGGCATCAGCAACCAGAAGGGGCACTCGCGGCCCAACTTCATGTCGCTGCCCCGGTACGCCAACGGCAGCGATATCGGCCTGTCGCGCTCGACCTTTGTCGGCGCCAGTTGGAACCGCAACGTCAATAACCAGACCCAGGTGTTTGCCGATATCGAGCATCGCTTCAACGATGACTGGAAAGTGAAGGCCGCTCTGGTGGCCATGGATGAACACAACGACGCGACCTACCAGGCCACGTGGGACACCATCCCCAATCCCGGTGACACCGGCACCGTGCGTTACGTGGACTGGGTCACTGACTTCAACACCAAGAGTCGCGGTGTGGACGTGTATGTCGACGGCAAGTTCGAAGGCCTGGGGTTGCGGCAGGAGATGGTGCTGGGCGCCAACTATTCCAAACTCACCACGGATGATTTCTGGGCGCGCGCGGCGACGCCGGGGGCAGATATCTTCAACATCGACCACAACCGTCCGCAGCGCGACAGGAACCAGTTGTTCCAGGCAGGGAATGCGACGAAGAGCTGGTATGACATTCGCCAGAAGGGGATTTATGGCACCTGGCGCGTCCAAGTACTGGACCCGCTGACGTTGATCCTCGGTGCGCGTACCAGTTGGTATGACTATTCCTATCAGGACGAGAGCGGTGCCAGGGGGGTGTACGGCGAGCCGACCAGCAGCACCACGCAAAGCAATGGTCACGTCACGCCCTACGCCGGCCTGGTTTATGCGCTCAACGAGCAATGGTCGGCCTATGCCAGCTATACCGACGCCTTTGAGCCCCAAACCAACCTGACCACCTCATTGACCGTGCTCAAGCCAATTGAGGGCCAGAACTACGAGCTGGGCCTGAAGGGCGAACTGGCGGATGGCCGCCTCAATACGTCGTTCGCTGTCTTTCGCTATGACCAGGAAAACCGTGCGGCTCAAGATCTGCAAGGCGGCAAGGTTTGTGGCGGCTGGTACTGCTCGCTCGCGTCCGGCAAGGTTCGCAGCCAGGGCTTCGAGGCCACCTTGAGCGGTGAGGTGCTGCCGGGCCTGCAACTGGTTTCCAGCTACACCTACAACACCACCAAATTCATCAAGGACGACACTTACGAGGGCAAGATCTTCAGCACCTGGACGCCCAAGCACCTGCTCAAGGTCTGGGGTGACTACCAGTTGCCGGGGGACTGGAGCAACGTCAGCGTCGGCGCCGGTGTGACCGCGCAAAGCAGCACCGTCGCCTATGACCGCACATTCAGCGTGCCCGGCAATGCCTTGTGGGATTCGCGGGTGGCCTACAAGATCAATCAGGAATTCACCGTCGCGGCGAACCTGAACAATATTTTCGACAAGAAGTACTACATCCCTGCGTATAACGCGAACTGGGGCAGTAACTACTATGGCGACCCGCGCAATGTGATGTTCACCATGACCTACACGCCGCAGTTCTGATTACGATCGGCAAAAAAATGCCCCGCACTTGGCGGGGCATTTTTATGGGCGCAGCTTACAGACCGTCAAGCATCGCCTTGTTACGCACAGCACCCTTGTCGGCACTGGTGGCCAGCAGGGCGTAAGCCTTCAACGCGGTAGTCACTTTGCGTGGACGCTTCTCCACTGGCTTCCAACCCTTCCTGTCTTGCTCAACCCGGCGCGCGGCCAGCTCTTCATCGCTGATCAACAGGTTGATCGAACGGTTCGGAATGTCGATCAGCACCTTGTCACCATCCTGCACCAGGCCAATCGCGCCGCCGGCAGCGGCTTCTGGCGAAGCGTGGCCGATGGACAGGCCCGACGTACCACCGGAGAAACGGCCGTCGGTCAGCAGAGCGCAGGCTTTGCCCAGGCCCTTGGATTTCAGGTAGGACGTCGGGTACAGCATCTCCTGCATACCCGGGCCGCCTTTCGGGCCTTCGTAGCGGATGATCACGATGTCGCCTTCCTTCACTTCGTCGGCGAGGATGCCGCGAACCGAGCTGTCCTGGCTTTCGTAGATCTTGGCGCGGCCTTCGAAGACGTGGATGGACTCATCCACACCGGCGGTTTTCACCACGCAGCCGTCGAGGGCGATGTTGCCGTAGAGAACGGCCAGGCCGCCTTCTTGGGAGTAGGCGTGCTCGACACTGCGGATGCAGCCGTTTTCACGGTCGTCGTCCAGGGTGTCCCAACGGGTCGACTGGCTGAACGCAGTTTGCGTAGGGATACCCGCTGGGCCTGCCTTGAAGAAGGTGTGCACGGCTTCGTCGTCAGTCTGGGTGATGTCCCACTTGGCGATGCCTTCGGCAATGGACTTGCTGTGCACGGTCGGCAGATCGGTGTGCAGCAGGCCACCACGGGCCAGCGAACCGAGGATCGAGAAGATCCCGCCGGCGCGGTGCACGTCTTCCATGTGGTACTTCTGGATATTCGGCGCGACTTTGCACAGTTGCGGAACGTGACGGGACAGGCGGTCGATGTCGTGCAGGTCGAAATCGATCTCGGCTTCCTGGGCCGCAGCCAGCAAGTGCAGGATGGTGTTGGTGGAACCGCCCATGGCGATGTCCAGGGTCATGGCGTTCTCGAACGCCTTGAAGTTGGCGATGTTGCGCGGCAACACCGACTCATCGTTGTCGTGGTAGTAGCGTTTGCACAGTTCGACGATGGTGCGGCCGGCCTGCAGGAACAGTTGTTCACGGTCGCTGTGGGTCGCCAGCGTGGAACCGTTGCCCGGCAAGGCCAGGCCCAGGGCTTCCACCAGGCAGTTCATCGAGTTGGCGGTGAACATGCCGGAGCACGAACCGCAGGTTGGGCAAGCGCTGCGCTCGTATTCCGCGACCTTCTCGTCAGAAGCGCTGGAATCGGCGGCGATGACCATGGCGTCGACCAGGTCGAGGCCGTGGGAGGCGAGCTTGGTCTTGCCGGCTTCCATCGGGCCGCCGGAAACGAAGATCACCGGGATGTTCAGGCGCAGGGAGGCCATCAGCATGCCGGGGGTGATCTTGTCGCAGTTGGAGATGCAGACGATGGCGTCGGCGCAGTGGGCGTTGACCATGTATTCCACGGAGTCGGCGATGATCTCGCGGCTCGGCAGGGAATACAGCATGCCGTCATGGCCCATGGCGATGCCGTCATCTACGGCGATGGTGTTGAATTCTTTGGCGACACCGCCGGTGCGTTCGATCTCGCGGGCGACCAGTTGGCCGAGGTCCTTGAGGTGGACGTGGCCCGGTACGAATTGGGTGAACGAGTTGGCAATCGCGATGATCGGCTTCTTGAAGTCGTCATCTTTCATCCCCGTGGCACGCCACAGTGCGCGCGCGCCGGCCATGTTGCGGCCGTGGGTGGATGTTTTCGAGCGGTAATCAGGCATTGGAGCACTCCGGGCGGCTAATCGGTATCAATGGGGAGTGAGCTTCTATTGACGTCTGGAACACTCAGAAATGGCCGTGTGTCCGGAAGTTGCCACTCGCATCGCGGGATCGCCGCTTGCTTGGGCCTCGAGCTCATAAACCCGCCGGGGGATGACTGGCGATGAATAGCGTCGATTCTACACCGCTGGCGGCTGGAGGGAATGGCCGAAACCGTGAAGATAACGGCTACGGGACGTGCGGGTGGCGCCGCGCCCATACGTTCAAGACCAGGGCGGCGATGCTCAGGATCAGAAAGCACAGACCCAGCGCCGTGCTCAGGTGGTAGGTAAAGGTGCTGATGAACGCACTGATGAGACCTCCCGCAATAAATAACTCGGCTGCCACGGCAGAGGCTGCCGTACCTGCATTGTCTGGGAACAGGCCCATGGCTTCAGAGTTGGAGATAGGCCGGGTGATGGTGGTGCCCGCTGTGCAGAGCAACATGGGGATCAGCACGGTCAGGGTTGATAAGCCGAACTGGTAGGTCAGAAAAAGCATGACCACGCCAGAGATCGCGATCAGCACCAGCCCGATGGCCATCTGGGTAGCTGCAGCAAGCCGTTTGTGCAGGATGCCTGCACAGATACCACCCAGTACGTAAGCGCCGCCGTAGAGGAGCAAGGTTAAGGAGTACTCGTGGGGCGACAGCTTGAGTTGGTCCATGAAAATGAGTGGAGAAACCACGATGAATGAGAAATGGCAGGCGAAGGTAATCGCCGAAATCGTGGCATAGCTGGTGAAATGGCGGTTGGCGAAGACCTTGGTGTAGGCCTTGAGAATACTCTGTTGGCTTGGTGCCGCTCGAGCCAGTCCGCCATGCAGTAACCGCTGAGCCATGATCAAGGTTGCTGCACTGAGGGCTATAAACACGTAGAAGCTGGCTTGCCATCCCCAGTGCAGTTGCAACCACGCGCCCAGTAACGGAGAAATTGATATGAAGATGCCCCCGGCCGTGGCCATTGCTATGCGCAAACGCACTTGTTCCCTGCCGGAAAAAAGGTCCTGCACCAGCGCTTGAGACAGTATGAAACCTCCGCAGCCGATGGCTTGAATGACCCGGAAGAACAGGAATTGGGGCGTGTTGCTGGCAGCCAGGCACCCGGCCGCGCCAATGATTGCAACGACCATGCTTGCCAGTAGCAGCTTCTTGCGGCCGATCCTGTCGGACAGCGGGCCGATCAGCAGCATGGAGCAGGAAAAGCCAATGGCGAACAGGCTGACTGAGCGGGCGATCTGGGTGGTCGAGGTGGAGAAGTGTTCCGCCAGGGCGGGAAAGGACGGCAGCACGACGTCAAGCGGGAAGACGCCCAGCAGCGTCATGGTCATCAGCCAGAAAACAATGAAGGGTTTTTCAGCGTGCGTGATTGCCGACGACATGGACGAGCCTCGATTCCTTGAGGGAGTGGAGAATCGAGCCTTCGCGGAGGAAAGTCAAAGCATGGCGTGCGATGAAACTTCCTGAAAACCTGTAGGAACCCGGAGGCTCCTACAGGCCAACGGCATCAGCTGTTCGGCAGCAACCGGCACGTAATGCTCTTGATGTAACGCGTCTCGGCAATTGCCGGATGCACCGGGTGGTCCGGGCCCTGGCCGCCACGCTCCAGCATCTGGATATTGCGATCCAAATGACGGGCGCTGGTCAGCAGGATGTTTTGCAGGTCATCTTCCGGCAGGTGCATGGAGCACGACGCGCTGACCAGGATGCCGTCCTTGCTGAGCAGGCGCATGGCTTGCTCATTCAAGCGGCGGTAGGCGCCTTCGCCGTTCTTCATGTCTTTTTTGCGTTTGATGAAGGCCGGTGGGTCGGCGACGATCACGTCGAAGCGTTCTTCGCTGGCTTTCAGTTCTTTCAAGGCTTCAAACACGTCGCCTTCGATGCAGGTCATCTTCTCGGCAAAGCCGTTCAGCGCGGCATTGCGCTCCACGCCGTCGAGGGCGAAGGCGGAGGCGTCGACGCAGAACACTTCACTGGCGCCGAAGGCCGCAGCTTGCACACCCCAGCCGCCGATGTAGCTGTACAGGTCGAGCACGCGCTTGCCTTTGGCATACGGGGCCAGGCGTGCGCGGTTCATGCGGTGGTCGTAGAACCAGCCGGTCTTCTGGCCCTGGATCACCGGGGCTTCGAATTTCACGCCGTTTTCTTCCAGCGCAACCCACTCCGGCACCAGGCCGAACACGGTCTCGACGTAGCGGTTGAGGCCTTCGGCGTCGCGCGCGGCGGAGTCGTTCTTGAACAGGATGCCGCTCGGCTTGAGCACTTGGGTCAGCGCGGCGATCACGTCTTCTTTATGCGCTTCCATGGTCGCCGAGGCGATCTGCACCACCAGGATGTCGCCGAAACGGTCGACCACCAGGCCTGGCAACAGGTCGGAATCGCCGTAAACCAGGCGGTAGAACGGCTTGTCGAACAGGCGATCACGCAGGGACAGGGCGACGTTCAGGCGGTGCACCAGCAGCGACTTGTCCAGTGGCAACTTGATGTCGCGCGACAGCAGGCGGGCGCAGATCAGGTTGTTCGGACTCATGGCCACGATGCCCAGGGTCTTGCCGCCGGCCGCTTCCAGGATAGCCTGGTCGCCTGCCTGGAAGCCGTGAAGTGGGGTGGCGGCCACGTCGATTTCGTTGCTGTAGACCCACAGGTGGCCGTTGCGCAAACGACGATCGGCGTTGGCTTTGAGACGCAGGCTTGGCAGGGACATGACGTCGCTCCGGAAAAAAGAGCGGGAGTATACCTGTTGCGGCGCGGTTCATGTGGGAGTGGGCTTGCCTGCGATGCAGGCGGCGCGGTGTATCTGACGTACGGCGGTGATGCAATCGGGGGCAAGCCCACTCCCACATTTAGTCCGATTTCAATCGGGCATTTGGGTGTCGGTCAGGTTTGCTTAGAGGTTAGAATCCCCGCCTAGCCCAGAGTGTGTACTTATGTCCCAAGAGCTTTCCGCCGAACAGATCCAACAGGCCCTGCAAGGCATCAGCGTGCCGCCCCAACCGCAAATCATGGTGGATTTGCAGATGGAGCAATACATGCCTGACCCGGACCTGGAAGTGATCGCACGGTTGATCGCCCAAGACCCGGGCCTGTCCGGTGCATTGCTGAAGATCGTCAACTCGTCGTATTTCGGCCTGAGCAACAAGATCGCCTCGATCCAGCGCGCCGTGAACCTGCTGGGCAGCCGTTCGATCATCAACCTGATCAACGCGCTGTCGATCAAGGGCGAAATGAGCGACGACACCATCGTCACCCTCAACCGCTTCTGGGACACCGCGCAGGATGTGGCGATGACCTGCCTCACCCTGGCCAAGCGCACCGGCGCCCAGGCGGTGGACGAGGCTTATGCCCTGGGCCTGTTCCACGATTGCGGCGTGCCGCTGATGCTCAAGCGTTTCCCCAATTACATGTCGGTACTGGAGCAGGCCTACGCCAATGCCGGCCCCGACTGCCGCGTGGTCGACACAGAGAACAACGCGTTCAACACCAACCATGCCGTGGTTGGTTACTACACCGCCAAGTCCTGGCGCCTGCCGGAACATGTGACCGATGCCATCGCCAACCACCACAACGCCCTGGCGGTGTTCAGCGATGAGTCTTCGCGCAATTCGCAGCTCAAGAACCTGCTGGCGATCCTGAAGATGGCCGAGCACATCTGCTCGTCCTATCGTGTGCTGGGCAACCAGGCGGTGGACCATGAGTGGAATGCCATCGGCCATCTGGTGCTGGACTACGTGGGCCTGTCGGACTACGACTTCGAAAGCATGAAGTTGTCGATCCGCGAACTGGGCGCCCACTGACCCTTTCTTCAAGAGGTACACATGCCCGAGTTACCCGAAGTCGAAACCACCCGACGCGGCATCGCGCCACACCTGGAAGGCCAGCGGGTCAGCCGCGTGGTGGTGCGTGAACGGCGCCTGCGCTGGCCGATCCCGGAAGACCTCGATGTGCGCCTGTCCGGGCAGCGCATCGTGCTGGTGGAGCGGCGGGCCAAATACCTGCTGATCAATGCCGAAGTGGGCACCTTGATCAGCCACTTGGGTATGTCGGGCAACCTGCGTCTGGTGGAAGTCGGCATGCCAGCGGCCAAGCATGAGCATGTGGATATCGAGTTGGAGTCGGGCCTGGCCCTGCGTTACACCGACCCCCGACGTTTCGGCGCGATGCTCTGGAGCCAGGACCCGCACAACCATGAACTGCTGATCCGCCTGGGACCCGAGCCGCTGACGGATCTGTTTGACGGCGAGCGCTTGTTCCAGCTGTCCCGTGGTCGTTCGATGGCGGTGAAACCGTTCATCATGGATAACGCGGTGGTGGTGGGTGTGGGCAATATCTACGCGACGGAAGCGCTGTTCGCGGCGGGCATTGATCCGCGTCGCGAGGCGGGCGGCATTTCGCGAGCGCGTTACTTGAAGCTGGCGATTGAGATCAAACGCGTGCTGGCCGCTGCCATCGAGCGCGGCGGTACCACGTTGCGGGACTTTATCGGTGGCGACGGGCAACCGGGGTATTTCCAGCAGGAATTGTTCGTCTATGGCCGTGGTGGCGAGGCATGCAAGGTCTGCGGGAGCGAGTTGCGCAATGTGGTGCTGGGGCAGCGCGCGAGTGTGTTTTGCCCCAAGTGCCAGAGCTGATGCTGCGTGAGGCCTTCAGGCTTTACCGGTAATCAACCGGTACTTGGCCATCAACTGCTCTTCCGTCTCCGGATGGGCTTCATCCAGCGGGATGCAATCCACCGGGCACACTTGCTGGCACTGAGGCTCGTCGTAGTGGCCGACACACTGGGTGCACAGGTTGGGGTCGATCACGTAGATCTCTTCGCCCTGGGAAATTGCGGCGTTCGGGCACTCGGGTTCGCAGACGTCGCAGTTGATGCAATCGTCGGTGATGATCAGGGACATGGAAACTCCTGCCAGGGCTGTCAGCCAAGGCATCTGAAAACTAATGCGCGCAATTGTGCCGCATTGGCGCCCGCAGTGCGAGCAGGCGCCGATTGAACGGTGTTACTTCTTGAAGCGCAGCGTCAACGCATCCGCCACAGCCGGATGCACGAACTTGGTGATATCCCCGCCCAAAGCGGCGATTTCACGGACCAACGTCGAGGAAATGAACGAATAACGTTCCGACGGGGTGAGGAACAGGCTCTCCACGTCCGGCGCCAGTTGGCGGTTCATATTGGCCAGCTGGAATTCGTATTCGAAGTCCGACACCGCACGCAGGCCGCGCAGGAACACATTGGCGTTCTGTTCTTTGGCGAAATGCGCCAGCAGCGTCGAAAAGCCCACCACTTCGACGTTGGGCAGGTGCTTGGTGACCTCACGCGCCAGTTCCACGCGCTGTTCCAGGGGAAACAGCGGATTTTTCTTGGGGCTGGCTGCGACCGCGATGATCACATGGTCGAACAAGCGTGAGGCACGTTCGACCAGATCGCCATGGCCTTTGGTAATCGGGTCGAAGGTTCCTGGGTACAACACTCGGTTCATCGCGTCGTCCTGGCGGAGTCCGTTGGGGAACCGGATGGTATCGCAGCCATCCCGGTCGGCCAAGTCGACTTATGTAGATACATACCGCTAATCGCGCGTTTTTTCATGCCGTTTTCAGACGTTCGGCCAAAGCTGTCGCCAGTTGGGCAGTTAAACCGTACACCGATAATTGTGGGTTGGCCCCAATGCTGGTGGGGAATAAAGACCCGTCGTGGATCGACAGGTTGCGCAATTGGTGGTGGCGACCGAGGCTGTCGGCCACTGCATTTTTCGGGTCCTCACCCATGGCACAACCGCCCATCACATGGGCGCTGCCCAGACAAGTGCGGTGCAATTCCAGGTTGAGCTCCTCGATCATCGTTCGGGCTTCGCCCAGTGTTTTCACGTAGCGCGCATCGTGATGCAACGGCTTGACCGACTTGGCGCCCGCGGCGAACTGGATCTCGGCCATGCTGTGGAACGCGCGGCGCAATCCATCCCAGGCGTAATCCGATACCTGGTAGTCGAGCACCGGCGTGCCATCACCGCGCAGCTCCACGCTGCCGCCCGGGCTGTCGGGGTGGAAACCATCACGCAGCAGCGCCAGCATCGCGTGGGTATTGGGCAATTGGCTCATGTCCAAGGCGTTCTGAGTGCCATAACCGCCGAGCAACGTGCTGGCCAACGCAGGATGTAAGGGCGGCGCCTCCAGTTTGTAGGACATTTTGCCGGTGGTGCCGTCCTGCCACTGGAAATGGTCGGAATAGATCGATTGCGGCGCACCGTAGAACGGGTTGATGACCTCATCGAACAACCCGGCGGAGAAATTCACCAGGTGCAGGAAGGTGCGTTTGCCCAACCGTTTGTGCGGGTCGGGCGCATCCGAACGCATCAGCAGCGCCGGGCTGTTGATGCCGCCGCCGGAGAGCACATAGTGCTTGGCCTTCACTGTGATTTTGCGGCCAGTCGGCGCCACGCACAGGTTATCCATGGCCACGCATTCTAGGCTGCCGATCGTGTCGCCGCTGTAGAGCAGACGTTCGGCGCGGGCCAGGTAGAGCAGTTCGCCGCCTTTCTCCAGGGTGGACGGGATTGTGGTCACCAGCATCGATTGCTTGGCATTGACCGGGCAACCCATGCCGCAATACCCCAGGTTGAAGCAACCACGCACGTTGCGTGGGATCACGTGCCAGCTGTAGCCGAGCTTCTCGCAGCCTTTGCGGATCACATCGTTGTTGGGGTTGGGCGGCAGGGCCCAGGGCGCGATGCCCAAGCGCTGCTCCATCTTTTCGAACCACGGTGCCATTTCGGCGCTGCTGTGGCCCTTCACCGCGTATTCGCTGGCCCAGTGGCTGAGGGTGGCGTCCGGCGTACGGAAGCTCGACGTCCAGTTGATCAGCGTCGTGCCGCCCACTGCACGGCCTTGCAGGATGGTGATCGCGCCATCCTTGCTCATGCGGCCGATGCCCTCCTGATACAGGCTGGTGTAGGCCTCGTCTTCCAACAGCTTGAAGTCGCTGCTGGTCTTGAGCGGGCCTTCTTCGATTAGCAGTACTTTGTAGCCGGCGGCGCTGAGGATTTCGGCGGTGGTGCCGCCACCGGCACCGCTGCCGATGATCGCCACATCGGCTTCCAGAGTCAGGTCGTTGTCGAGGGCGGCGCCATTGTGGGTTTTCCAGCCACGGGCCATGCCGTCGCGGAAGGGATCGGGTACGGGCATCAGGGTCGTCTCTAGTTTTTATTGTGGGGGAGGCGATTCAAATTTTCGGCGGCCCGGGGTAGCCGCAATGGGCCCAGGACACCGGCTGGAAATACCAGGCCATGATCACCAGCTTGAGCAGCGAGCCCTGGCCCATGCGCAGCAGGTTGAGGTAGCTGTTTTCCCAGCGGTGCAGAAAGTTGCGGATTTGCTCGCCGCTGGCGTTTTCCCAACTGCCCCAGATCCCGGTCAGCGGGCCACGGGTGATGGCCATGCCCAGCACGTCGAACAGTTGCTGGGTGAGCTTGAACATCTCCGGCGACAGGCGTTGCAGGCTGAAGTCGAGTTTCTTGAGGGTGTCTTCAACGCCGCTGGCAACTGCCTGGGCACTGGCCACACCTTCCAGCAGCACCGGGATCACGGCGCGCAGGAACGGTAGATCACTGCTACGCAACATCACGAAACCGCTGGCCGGCGTGCTGCTGGAGCAACCGCTGAGACTGGCACCCAGCCCGGCGGTAGCCAGGAAGGCGCTGGCACACAGGCCGATTTTCAGGACGCCGCGCCGCGACAGCGCGGGTGTTTCAGTCAGGCTAGGGTTCATTGTTATTGTTATCCCGTGGGTGGCGGTTTCAGCGGACGAACAGTTTCTGGATCAACTTCTGGATCGATTTGCCGTAAGGCGGATAGATCAACTTCGCCGCGTTCAGGCGCTGTTTCACCAGCACGCCTTTGGCTTTGCTGAAGGTGAGGAAGCCTTCGTGGCCGTGGTAATGGCCCATGCCCGACGGGCCGATGCCGCCGAACGGCATGTCGTCCTGGGCCACATGCAGCAAGGTGTCGTTCAGGCAGACGCCGCCGGAATGGGTTTCGTGGAGTACACGATCCTGCTCGCCCTTGTTGTAGCCGAAGTAATACAGGGCCAGTGGGCGAGGGCGTTGGTTGATGTAGGCAAAGGCTTGGTCGATGCCGCGATAGGGCACGATCGGCAGCACCGGGCCGAAGATTTCGTCCTGCATCACGGTCATGTCGTCGCTGACATTCAGCAACAGGCTATGGGCCATGCGCCGCGCCTGGCCTTGGTCGTACAGCGGAATCAGGGTGGCGCCTTTGTCGGTAGCGTCCTTGACGTAGGCGTTGAGCCGGGCCAGTTGTCGTTCGTTGATGATGGCCGTGTAGTCCGGGTTGTCGACCAGGGTCGGATAAAACCCGCGAACGGCCTGGGTGTAGGCTTCGACAAAACCTTCGACGCGATCCTCCGGCACCAGCACGTAGTCGGGTGCCACGCAGGTTTGCCCAGCGTTCAGCGCTTTTCCGAAGGCGATGCGCTCGGCGGCGTCCTTGAGCGGCACATCGGCGGACACGATGGCGGGCGACTTGCCACCCAATTCCAGGGTGACCGGCGTGAGGTGTTCGGCCGCCGCACGCATCACGTGCTTGCCAATGCTGGTGGCGCCGGTAAACAGCAGGTGATCGAAGGGCAGCTTGGAGAACGCCATGCCCACTTCGGCCTCACCCAGCACCACGCACACCAGGTCCTCGGGGAAGATCTTCGCCAGCAGCGTCTTGAGCAGCTCGCCGGTGGCGGGTGTCGATTCGCTGAGCTTGAGCATCACCCGGTTACCCGCCGCCAATGCGCCGACCAACGGGCCGATAGCCAGGTACAACGGATAGTTCCAGGGCACGATCACGCCGACCACACCCAGGGGTTGATAGATGACTTTGGCTGACGCGGGCTGGAAGGCAATGCCTACGGCGCGACGGGAAGGTTTCATCCAACCCTTGAGGTGTTTGCTGGCGTAGTGAATGCCGTGCAGGCTGGGCATCAGTTCAGCGAACAGGGTTTCGTCCGCACTGCGGTGGCTGAAGTCCTGGCTGATCGCGTTGATCAGCGCCTGACGCTCGTCGCTGAGCAGGTCACGCAGGGCCTTGAGCCATTGCTGGCGTTGTGCGGCCGGCGGCATCGGGTTGGCGGCGTAGGCTCGGCGCTGGGTGTCGAACAGGCTCTGGAGCTGGTCCAGCGCCTGGGAATCTTGCAGGTAGGCAACGTTGGCAGACATGGCGGCGTTCCCGATTGTTATAGGTCTGCCTGGATTTTTAGAGTCATTGCTCTAAATTGTCAAATATCATTACGCAGTTGCGGATTTATCCTCGCAAGATTAGGCCGTAAGATGCCCCATCACGTGTACAGAAGCTGATCCCCTATGGCACCCCGAGTAAAGACCAGCGAGCGCATTGTGCAAACCAGCCTGGAGCTTTTTAACCAGCAGGGCGAGCGCAGCGTGAGCACCAACCACATCGCCGCCCATATGGAAATTTCGCCGGGCAACCTGTACTACCACTTCCCCAACAAGCAGGCGATCATCGCCGTGCTGTTTCGCGAATATGAAGCGCTGGTGGACAGTTTCCTGCGCCCGCCCCAAGGTCGCGCCGTTACTGTCGAAGACAAGCGTTTCTACCTGCAGGCCGTGTTGGCCGGCATGTGGCGCTACCGTTTCCTGCACCGCGACCTTGAACACCTGCTGGAAAGCGACCCGGAACTGGCCACCGGCTATCGGCGCTTCTCCCAGCGTTGCCTGACCCAGGGCGGGGCTATTTACCAAGGGTTCGTCGACGCCGGCATCCTCAATATGGACCCGGTGCAAACCGAAGCCCTGACCCTCAATGCCTGGATCATCCTCACCTCCTGGGTGCGTTTCCTGTGCACCACCAATGAAAACTCTGCCCACTTGAGCGCCGAGGCGATCAAGCGCGGGGTGTATCAGGTGCTGGTGCTGGAGGCTGGGTTTGTCACGCCCCAGGCCAAAGAGGCGGTAGATGCCTTGTTCAAAGAGTTTTACGTGCCGTTGAATCAAGCATTGGAAGAAGTGAAGTAGGACCTTTCCCGAATCTGTTCACTAGGAGTCCGTCATGCCGCTTGCCCAACTGATCAGCCCCCAGCAACTGGCCGAGCGCCAGAAGGCCGGCGGGGTGGTGATCCTGGATTGCCGTTTTGCCTTGGAAGACCCGGACTACGGGCGTTGCAGCTATGCCGAAGGGCATATCGAAGGCGCGCAATACGCCGACCTGGAGCGACACCTCAGTGGCCCGGTGACCAAGGGGGTCACTGGACGTCACCCATTGCCGGCGGCGGACACCTTGGTTCAGCAATTGCGGGCCTGGGGCATCAGCGCAGATACCGATATTGTGCTGTATGACGACGGCCCCGGCGCCTATGCCGCCCGCGCCTGGTGGCTGCTGGCCTGGCTGGGCAAGCGCGATGGCGTGTTTATCCTGGATGGCTGCCTCAAGGCCTGGCACTCCGCCGGTTTCCCGCTGAGCCTGGACGCGCCGCTGGTTGAGCCTGGGAGCTTCGCCGGTACGCCGGACAACCGCCTGCTGCTGGACGCCGAACACCTGCAAAAACGCTTGGGCCAGCCGGGTCTGACCCTGATCGACGCCCGCGCTCAACCACGTTTTCGCGGCGAAGTGGAGCCGATCGACCCGATCGCCGGGCACATCCCTGGCGCGCAATGTGCGGCCTTCAACGAAAACCTGGGCGCCGATGGCCGCTTCCTTCCGCCTGAACAGCTCAAGCAGCGTTTCGCCGCCCAACTGCAAGGCCGCTCGCCGGATGAACTGGTGGCGTATTGCGGTTCCGGCGTGACGGCCTGCCACAATCTGTTCGCCCTGAGCCTGGCGGGTTATCCGTTGGGCAAGTTGTATGCGGGGTCGTGGAGCGAGTGGATTACTGATCCGGCACGGGCAATCGCTACCGGCGACTGAGCAACCAGGCGGGAATGCGGCGCTCCAGGTAATAACCGGGGCGCTTGAGGGTTCCATCGACAAAACCGACATGCCCACCCTTGGCCAGCAGCTCAAACTCCGTGCATGCCGACAATTCGCTCGCCTCAGGCAGGCTGTGGGCGAACACAAACGGGTCATCGGCAGCCTGGATGATCAGGGTGGGCGTGCGGATATCGCCCAGGTAATAACGGCTCGATGCGCGGCGGTAATAGTCCTCGGCACTCAGAAACCCGTGGAGCGGCGCAGTCACCCGGCCATCGAAATCCCAGAACGTACGCATCTTCTCCAGTGAGCCCAAGGCTTCCAGGGTTTTGAGCCCGTCTGCCCGGCCATCCTGCAGAAAACGGCTCTGCTTGACGCGGATATACGCCAGCATCTCACGCATGAAATGCCTCTGATAAGCCCGCGAGAAGCCCAGGCCGATGCGGTCCGCACATTGGTCCAGGCGAAACGGCACCGACACCGCCGCCGCGCCTTGCAGTCCCGATGCCGCGCCGGTTTCACCCAGATGCTTGAGCAGCACATTGCCGCCCAGCGAATAACCCACTGCATACAGCGGCGCCAACGGGCGCTTGGCGTGCAGATGGGCGATCGCCGCCGCCAGATCTTCGCTGGCGCCCGAGTGATAGCTGCGCGCCAACAAGTTCGGTTCACCCGAGCAGCCACGCCAGTTCAACGCAGCGCTGGCCCAGCCTTGCGCAGCCAGAGCTTTTTGCAGGCCGGCCACGTAGGGCGAGTTGGATGAACCGGTCAGCCCGTGCAGCACCAGCACCAACGGCGCTTGCGCGTCATGGGGGCCGTGCCAGTCGAGGTCGAGGAAGTCGCCGTCGTCCAGCCACAGGCGTTCGCGTTGGCGTTCGATGTGGGTGGTGGGACGCCACAACGGCCCCCACAGTGTTTGCAGGTGGGGGTTGCCGAGGCCGAAGGCGGGGGTGAACAAGTCGACGGAAGGCTTCATGAAACTCTCGGTGGCGAACGCACTTAATTGTGGTGAGCGGCGCTCTCGACCAGCCGATGCCACAACGCGTAATACACCCGCCCAGACTTCTGTTCCCGGTGCAGGCGCCAGCCTGCCGGCAGGCCCAGGGTCGAAGGCGCGGTCTCGCTCTCAGTATAGATCCACGCATCCGGCGCCAGCCATTGGCGCTCTTCCAGCAGCGTGCACACGGTCGGCAGCAGGTTCTGGTTAAACGGCGGGTCGAGGAACACCACGTCGAACTGGCTGGCCGGCTGGGTTTCCAGGTAGCGCAGGGCGTCGGCGGTCTGGACCTGGCCGGTGGTGCAACGCAGGGTGCCAAGGTGTTCCTTGAGGCTGGAAACGGCCACGTTGCTGGCGTCCAGCGCCTGGCCCAGGGCGGCGCCACGGGACAGCGCCTCCAGGAACAACGCGCCACTGCCGGCAAACGGATCCAGCACCTTGGCACCGGCGATGTAGGGCGCGAGCCAGTTGAACAGGGTTTCACGTACGCGGTCCGGCGTCGGGCGCAGGCCTACGACGTCGGGGAAACTCAGCTTGCGGCTGCGCCATTCGCCGCCAATGATGCGCAGCTGGCCCACACCGTTATGCACGTTGTGGACAGGTTTTTTCGGGCGAGATGAACTGGCCATTAATGCTCCGGAACCCCGAGCGGCTGCTCGGCGGGTTTATCAGTGGGGGGCGGTAGTGGCTTTTGCGCAATCGTCGGGCCGGCGGTCACGATGACCATCTTGTCGGCGCTCAAGTGTTTGTTCATGGCAGCCTTGACCTGCTCTACGGTCAGGGCCTGGGATTGTTTCATGAAATCTTCCAGATAGGTCAGCGGCAGGTTGTAGAAACCCATTGCACCCAGCTGCCCGACGATATCGGCGTTGCTCGCGGTGGACAGCGGGAAGCTGCCGGCCAGCTCACGCTTGGCGTCATCCAGTTCCTTTTGCGTCGGGCCGTTGTCGAGGTAGTCCTTCACCACGTCTTCCACCAGGCGCAGGGTGCCGCCGCTCATTTCGGCGCGGGTCTGCAGCTGGATCATGAATGGGCCGCGTACCTGCATCGGTGAAAAGCCGGAGTACACACCGTAGGTGAGGCCGCGTTTTTCACGCACTTCGCTCATCAGGCGGGTGCCAAAACCACCGCCGCCGAGGATCTGGTTGCCCAGGGACAGGGCTGCATAGTCCGGGTCGGCACGGTCGATGCCCAGTTGGGCGAACAACAGGTGCGTCTGCTTGGACGGGAATTCGATGCGGTTCAAGCCAGGCTTGGGTTCAGTCGGTTGGGCGATTTTCGGCAAGGCCGGGCCTTTAGGCAGCGAGGCGGAAATCTTGCCCGTCATGGCTTCGGCCTCGGCGCGGGTCAGGTCGCCCACCACTGCGATCACCGCGTTGCCGGCCGCATAGCCTTTGGCGTGGAATGCCTGCAACTGCGCCAGGGTAATCTTCGGAACGCTTTCTGGCGTGCCTTCGCTCGGGTGTGCGTAAGGGTGATCGCCGTACAAGCGCTTGAACAGCTCCAGACTCGCCAGCTTGCCGGGGTTCTGCTTCTGGTACTCGAAGCCGGCGAGGATCTGGTTCTTGATCCGCGCCAGGGAATCGGCGGGGAAGGTCGGCTTGCCGATCACCTGGTCAAACAGGCTCAGGGCGGCGTCACGTTTATCGCTGTCGCTGAGGCTGCGCAGGGACACCAGCGCCATGTCGCGGTACGCGCCATTGCCAAAATCTGCGCCCAGGCCCTCGAAGTCACGGGCGATCTGGCTTACATCCTTGCCCGGCACGCCTTCGTTGAGCATGGCGTTGGTCATCAGCGCCAGGCCCGGCACGTTGCCGTCCTGGCTGCTGCCGGCGGCGAACAGGATGCGCACGTCGAACATCGGCAGTTCATGGGCTTCGACGAACAGCACCTTGGCGCCTTCGGCAGTGTTCCAGGTTTGTACGTCGAGCTTGCGGTTGGTCGGTGCCTTGTCGTCCAGCTCTGCCAGGGATTGTAGCTTGTTGCTCGACTGGGCTTTTTCCAGTGCCGGGCTGGCGACGGAGTCACTCGGGCGCAGGAAATACACGGCGGTGGCGGCGATCAGGGTGACGACGATCAGGCCGGGGAAGATCAGGCGGCTGCTTTTGCGATCACTCATGAGCGGTCTCCAGAGGCAAGACATGGGCGACGCTGAGACGTTCGCGGGTGAAATAGGTGCGCGCGGCTTTCTGGATATCTTCCGGGGTCACGCTTTGCAGGTCGGCCAGTTCCGTGTCCATCAGTTTCCAGGACAGGCCCACGGTCTCCAGGGAGCCAATGGCTGTGGCCTGGCTGGTAATGGAGTCACGCTGGTAGACCAGGCCGGCAATCACCTGGGCGCGGATGCGTTCCAGTTCTTCGGCGGTCGGCGGCTTGGCCTTCAGCTCTTCCAGCAGGCGCCACAGGCCGGCTTCGGCTTGGGCGACGGTCTTTTTCTTCTGCTGGTTGGGGGTGGCGGTTAGCATGAATAGGGTGTCGCCACGGGTGTAGGCGTCGTAGTTGGTGGAGGCAGCGGAAACCAGCTCTTCACCGCGTTCCAACTGCTCGGAGATCCGTGCACTGTAGCCGCCGTCCAGCAAAGCCGAGATCAGGCGCAGGGCCTGTACCGAGCGTTTGTCTTCGGCGGTGGCCAGGCTTGGCACGTTGAAGCCCAGGATCACGCTCGGCAGTTGGGTCTGCACTTTCATGGTCAGCAGGCGCTCGCCGGGCTCGGCCAATTCCATCGGGATCTTGGCCGGTGGTACGTCACGCTTGGGAATCGGGCCAAAGTAGCGCTGGGCCAGGTTTTTCACTTCGTCCGGGGTGACGTCGCCGACCACCACCAACGTGGCATTGTTCGGCACGTACCAGGATTGGTACCAGTGACGCAGCTCTTCGACCTTCATGCGGTCCAGGTCGGCCATCCAGCCGATGGTCGGCGTGTGGTAGCCGCTGGCCGGGAAGGCCATGGCCTTGAAGCGCTCGTAGGCCTTGGACATCGGGTTATCGTCGGTGCGCAGGCGGCGCTCCTCTTTGATGACCTCGATTTCGCGACTGAACTCGTCGGCCGGCAGGCGCAGGCTGGCCATGCGGTCGGCTTCCAGCTCGAAGGCCACGCCCAGGCGATCACGGGCCAGTACTTGGTAGTAGGCGGTGTAGTCGTCGCTGGTGAACGCGTTCTCTTCGGCGCCCAGGTCGCGCAGGATCAGCGAGGCTTCGCCGGGGCCGACTTTGGCGCTGCCCTTGAACATCATATGTTCCAGGGCGTGGGACAAACCGGTCTGGCCCGGGGTTTCGTAGCTCGAACCGACCTTGTACCAAACCTGGGAAACCACCACAGGCGCGCGATGATCTTCGCGTACGACCACCTTCAGGCCGTTATCCAAGGTGAATTCATGGGTGGGTTGTGGGTCGGCAGCCAAGGCTGAAAGAGGCAGACAAACTGTGCTGAACAGCAGGCCTGCGGCGCGGCGGGCTAGAGCATTCATTCGTTTTTAAACCTGTTGGGCTGCCCGCTTGGTCTTAGCGTCGGCGGGCGAGGAGGTGCTAGGATACTGATCCGACTGAGTGACGGCCACTGCGGCTGTCTTGTTGAGGCCCTATTTTGGCCTTCAAAATGTTGCGCATGAACGAGCTGGCTAAAAAACAGTCTGTTACGCATCGAATTTTATTTACCGACGCGCCTACTGGCGCGTCGCTACCTTGAGATAGCCGTCTCCATGTTTGGTTCCAACGACGACAAGAAGACCCCAGCTGCGGCTGGCGAGAAAAAAGGCCTGTTCGGATGGCTGCGCAAAAAGCCGCAGGAAACCGTCGACGAACAGCCGCCGGTTCAGCCTGAACCTATCCCTGAGCCAATAGTAGAAGCCGAGCCGGTTGCCGAAACTCCGGAGCCGGTGGTGTTGACGATGGCCGAGCCGGTGTTGCAGCCGGTGGTCGAAGCTGAGCCAGAACCAGAACCAGAACACAAGGCGTGGCCGGAACTGCCGGTGGCCGAAGAGCCCGTGGCACTGGTTGAAGATGTGCAGGCTGAGCACGTGACTCCGCCCATTCCGGCTGTGGTCGAGGTCGCTGCACCTGCGGTTATCGAGCCAGAACCCGTAGTGGCTGCCGTCGAAACCAACAAGACCGGCTTCTTTGCCCGCCTCAAGCAAGGCCTGAGCAAGACCAGCGCCAGCATTGGCGAAGGCATGGCCAGCCTGTTCCTCGGCAAAAAAGTCATCGATGACGAACTGCTGGAAGACATCGAAACCCGCCTGCTCACCGCCGACGTTGGCGTCGAAGCCACCGCCGTGATCATCCAGAGCCTCACCCAGAAGGTCGCGCGCAAGCAACTGACTGATGCCGACGCGCTGTACAAATCCCTGCAGGCCGAACTGGCGGCGATGTTAAAGCCGGTTGAAGCACCGCTGGTGATCACCCCGAACAAGCCGTTCGTGATCCTGGTAGTGGGCGTCAACGGCGCCGGCAAGACCACCACCATCGGCAAGCTGGCCAAGAAGCTGCAGTCCGAAGGCAAAAAAGTCATGCTGGCCGCTGGTGACACCTTCCGCGCCGCAGCGGTTGAGCAACTGCAAGTCTGGGGCGAGCGCAACAAGATCCCGGTGATCGCCCAGCACACCGGCGCGGATTCCGCCTCGGTGATCTTCGACGCAGTGCAAGCCGCCAAGGCCCGCAACATCGACGTGTTGATCGCCGATACCGCCGGTCGCCTGCACACCAAAGACAACCTGATGGAAGAGCTGAAGAAAGTCCGTCGCGTGATCGGCAAGCTGGATGCAGACGCGCCGCACGAGGTTCTGTTGGTGCTTGACGCGGGCACGGGCCAGAACGCCATCAGCCAGGCCAAACAATTCAACCAGACGGTGCAACTGACTGGCCTGGCATTGACTAAGCTCGACGGCACGGCCAAGGGCGGCGTGATCTTCGCCCTGGCCAAACAGTTCGGGTTGCCGATTCGTTATATCGGCGTCGGTGAAGGCATCGACGACCTGCGCACCTTTGAAGCCGAACCCTTTGTACAGGCACTGTTTGCCGAGCGGGAGCGTTCATGATTCGATTCGAGCAGGTCGGTAAACGCTATGCCAACGGGCATGTGGGCTTGCATGAGCTGAGCTTTCGGGTGCGTCGCGGCGAGTTTCTGTTTGTAACCGGCCACTCCGGCGCCGGCAAAAGTACCCTGTTGCGCCTGCTGCTGGCCATGGAACGCCCGACCACCGGCAAACTGCTGCTGGCGGGCCAGGACCTGGCCACCATCAGCAATGCACAGATTCCGTTCCTGCGCCGCCAGATCGGTGTGGTGTTCCAGAACCACCAGTTGCTGTTCGACCGCACTGTATTCAATAACGTGGCGCTGCCGCTGCAGATACTCGGGTTGTCCAAGGCCGAGATCGTCAAACGCGTGGATTCGGCCCTGGAGCGCGTGGCGCTGTCGGACAAGACCGACCTCTACCCTGGCGACCTGTCCACCGGCCAGCAACAGCGCGTGGGCATCGCCCGCGCCATCGTGCACCGCCCGGCCCTGCTGCTGGCGGACGAACCCACCGGTAACCTCGACCCGCGCCTGGCGGCCGAGATCATGGGGGTGTTCGAAGACATCAACCGCTTGGGTACCAGCGTACTGATCGCCAGTCACGACCTGGCGCTGATCGCGCGTATGCGCCATCGCATGCTCACCCTGCAACGCGGCCGCTTGATCGGTGACGGGGAGGCCGGCGTATGAGTGCGACACGCAGCCCTAAAGTCTCCGAGCGCGTGGCGCCGAAACCGGCCGATCCGCAACCGCCGAAGAAAAAACACGATCACGACGATGACGGTCCGGACTTCAGCACCCTGCTGCGCGCCTGGATCGAAAGCCATCGCGCCAGCCTGGTCGACAGCCTGCGCCGGCTGGGCAAGCAGCCGATTGGCAGCTTTTTCACCTGCCTGGTGATGGCGGTGGCCCTGAGCCTGCCGATGGGTTTGTCGTTGCTGCTGAATAATGTGGAGCGCCTCGGCGGTTCCTGGCAGCGCGCGGCGCAGATCTCGTTGTACCTGAACATCGACGCCAGCGCCAAAGACGGCGAAGCGTTGCGCGACGACATCAAGAATATCCCAGGTGTGGCGGATGCCGAGTACATCAGCCGCGACCAGGCCCTTGAAGAGTTCCAGCAACAATCCGGCCTGGGCGAGGCGCTTAAAGAGCTGCCGCAGAACCCGCTGCCGGGCGTGGTACTGGTGACGCCGAATGAAGTCGACAAGCCGGCGCTGGAAGCCCTGCGACAAAAACTCGCAGAGATGCCCAAGGTGCAGCAGGCGCAACTTGATCTAGTCTGGGTAGAGCGCCTGGCGGCGATCCTCAAGCTGGGCGACCGCTTTGTGTTCGGCCTGACGGTGCTGTTGGTGTCTGCATTACTTTTGGTGATAGGTAATACCATTCGTCTTCATATTGAAAACCGTCGCACCGAGATAGAAGTGATTAAACTGGTCGGCGGCACGGACAGCTATGTGCGTCGTCCTTTTCTGTACATGGGCGCGCTTTATGGCTTTGGTGCCGGGATTTTGTCCTGGGGCGTCCTGGCTTTTGGCTTGGACTGGCTGAACGACGCGGTTATCGGGCTGGCTGGCTTGTACGGCAGTGATTTCGCGCTGGCCGGTGTGCCGGTAGCCGATGGTCTGAGTCTCTTGCTTGGCGCGGTATTGTTGGGGTATATCGGTGCTTGGATTGCGGTCGCTCGTCATTTACGCGAGTTGGCACCGAAGTAGTTAATGTCAGATTAATGTGGTTTCGTTTGTATTGACCGTATTGGTGGTTTAGGGAACTTGTCCTACGGTTCCCGGTCAATTTTCGCAGTGCTTCACTGCACGAGTTATGTGAGTCGGAGGTTTTTTCGTATGACCACTTCTTTGCAACCTGCTTATGCCTTGGTCCCGGGTGCGAACCTGGAAGCCTATGTGCACACGGTCAACAGCATTCCATTGCTGACGCCTGAGCAGGAGCGTGAACTGGCCGAGAGTCTCTACTATGAGCAGGATTTGGGGGCGGCTCGGCAGATGGTGCTCGCCCACCTGCGTTTTGTTGTACATATCGCCCGTAGCTACAGCGGCTACGGCCTGGCCCAGGCTGACCTGATCCAGGAAGGCAACGTCGGCCTGATGAAGGCTGTGAAACGCTTCAACCCGGAAATGGGTGTGCGTCTGGTGTCGTTTGCTGTGCATTGGATCAAGGCGGAAATCCACGAGTTCATCCTGCGCAACTGGCGCATCGTGAAAGTGGCGACCACCAAGGCCCAGCGCAAGTTGTTCTTCAACCTGCGCAGCCAGAAAAAACGCCTGGCGTGGCTGAACAACGAGGAAGTCCACCGCGTGGCCGAAAGCCTCGGTGTGGAACCGCGTGAAGTGCGCGAAATGGAAAGCCGCCTGACCGGCCATGACATGGCCTTCGACCCCGCTGCTGAAGCGGACGACGACAGCGCCTTCCAATCGCCGGCCAACTACCTGGAAGACCACCGGTACGACCCGGCGCGTCAACTGGAGGATGCGGACTGGAGCGACAACTCCAACCACAACCTGCACGAAGCGCTGGAAGTGCTGGACGACCGAAGCCGTGACATCCTCTACCAGCGCTGGCTGGCGGAAGAGAAAGCCACGCTGCACGACCTGGCACAGAAGTACAACGTGTCGGCCGAGCGAATTCGTCAGCTTGAGAAAAGCGCGATGAACAAGCTGAAGTTGTCGATCGCCGCCTAAAACGCTGCGAAAAGATAAAAAAATGCCCCGATCGAAAGATCGGGGCATTTTCGTTTGTGCTCAAAGAGTCTCAGGTCAACTCGGTTTAATGTGGGAGCTGGCTTGCCTGCGATGAGGCCGTGTCAGCCAAAATAACTGTTGACTGACCCACCGCTATCGCAGGCAAGCCAGCTCCCACAGGAATCGCGGGGTGTCAGTCGGACCAGGGTGCTTTGCGTGAGTTGTTCAGCTCAACCAGATACCCATCCCCACCCAACTGGCTCATCTGCTGGCGAATCCAAGCCGCTCGCCTCGCCACATACGCCGTCGGGTGACTGGCACTCCACACCCTCGGGTTAGGCAGTACAGCAGCCAAATAGCTGGCCTGCTGTCGCGATAAGCCCTTGGCACTCACCCCAAAGTGATGCCGAGCCGCTGCTTCCGCGCCAAACACCCCCTCATCCCACTCAACACTGTTGAGATACACCTCAAGAATCCGCTGCTTGGGCCACAACACCTCGATCAGCCCGGTAAACCAGGCTTCCAAGCCTTTGCGCAAATAACTACGGCCGGCCCACAGGAACAGGTTCTTCGACACTTGCTGGCTCAACGTACTGGCGCCGCGAATCGAGCCACCGCGCTCGTTGTGCAGGATCGCCGCCTGGATCGCGCCGAAGTCAAACCCCCAATGCTGCGGGAAGCGCTGGTCTTCACCCGCCATCACCGCCACTTTGAGGTCGTCGGAGATCTCATCCCACGGCACCCAGCTGCGCTGCAGGTCAATGGGTTCGCCGTCGAACCAGGATTCAACCTTGCGTTCCACCATCAGCGCGGTGAACGGCGGCGGGACGACACGAAACAGCAGCACCAGCAGCACACTGCCGATGGCAAACCATTTCACAAGGGTGAGAAAGCGTTTGAAGAGGAGACGCAGCATAGAGATGGCTTGGCCGAACCCGTTGAGCGGGCCATTATACAGACCCGGCCCTTTGAGTCTGACTGGAGTTCCTCATGTTGCGTGGCTTTCTGATGTTGGCTGCCTTTTTCGGCTTTACCGGCGTGGCCCTCGGTGCGTTCGCCGCCCATGGCCTTAAAAACCGCTTGAGCGCCGAGTACCTGGCGATCTTCCATACCGGCGTGACCTACCAACTGGTCCATACCCTGGCGCTGTTCGGCGTGGCGTTGCTGGCGGCGCATATTCCTGGCCGGTTGGTCAGCTGGGCGGGCCTCTCGTTTACCGTCGGCATCCTGCTGTTCTCCGGCAGCCTGTATGTGCTGACCCTGACCGGGATCAGCAAGCTAGGCATCATTACGCCGTTTGGCGGGCTAGCGTTCCTTTTAGGTTGGTTTTTCCTCGGTCTGGCGGCGTGGCGCTTGCAGGCCGCCTGACCAAGGGGCTTGGGCCGGCAACGTCAATCGGGCTAGAATGCGGGCCCCTAAAAACGATGGCGGCCCGTGGCATGCGCATTCAGTTGAACGGCGAATCCTTTGAACTACCCGACGGTGAAACCGTTGCGGCCCTGCTGACCCGTCTGGAATTGACCGGACGTCGTGTTGCAGTGGAACTCAATCTGGATATCGTCCCGCGTAGCCAGCACGCCGAAACCACGCTCACCGAGGGTGACCAGGTCGAAGTGGTCCACGCTATCGGCGGCGGTTAGTCGCGCAGCTTCCTGAATTCTGCAGAACCTCACCCCATTTCGAGGATTTCCCATGAGCATCGTTCGTAGCGACAAGCCCTTCGTCCTGGCCGGTCGTACCTACCAGTCCCGTCTGCTGGTCGGCACCGGCAAGTACCGCGACATGGAAGAAACCCGCCTGGCCATCGAAGCCTCGGGCGCCGAGATCGTCACCTTCGCCGTGCGCCGCACCAACCTCGGCCAGATCGAAGGCGAGCCGAACCTGCTCGAAGTGCTGTCGCCGGATCGCTACACCTTCCTGCCGAACACCGCTGGTTGCTACGACGCCATCGAGGCCGTGCGCACCTGTCGCCTGGCCCGTGAGCTGCTCGACGGCCACAACCTGGTGAAGCTGGAAGTGCTGGCCGACCAGAAAACCCTGTTTCCCAACGTGATTGAAACCCTCAAGGCCGCCGAAACCCTGGTCAAGGAAGGTTTCGACGTGATGGTCTACACCAGCGATGACCCGATCATCGCGCGCCAACTGGCGGAAATCGGCTGTATCGCCGTCATGCCGTTGGCCGGCCTGATCGGTTCCGGCCTGGGTATCTGCAATCCGTACAACCTGCAGATCATCCTGGAAGAAGCCAAGATCCCGGTGCTGGTGGATGCGGGTGTAGGCACAGCCTCAGACGCAACCATCGCCATGGAGCTGGGCTGCGACGCGGTGCTGATGAACTCCGCCATCGCCCACGCCCAGCAGCCGATCATGATGGCCGAAGCCATGAACCATGCCATCGTCGCGGGCCGCCTGGCCTACCTCGCCGGTCGCATGCCGAAAAAACTCTACGCCAGCGCCTCCTCGCCGCTGGATGGTCTGATCAAGTAAGAGCCATTGATGACTGAATCAAACGAAACGCCGAACACTGTAGAAGAAGGCGACGAGTCCAAGCACCGCCGCATCAAGAGTTTTGTGATGCGCGCCGGTCGCATGACCGAAGGCCAGCAAAAGGGCCTGGAGCAAGGTACGCCGCTGTTCGTGTTGCCCCTGGCCGACGCGCCGGTGGACTACGACCAGGTGTTCGGCCGTTCGGCCCCGCGCTCCCTGGAAATCGGCTTCGGCATGGGCCACTCCCTGCTGGAAATGGCCGCCGCCGCCCCGGACCAGGACTTCATCGGTGTGGAAGTGCACCGCCCAGGTGTCGGCGCGCTGCTCAACGGCGTACTCACCCAGGGGCTGACCAACCTGCGGGTCTACGATTGTGATGCGATTGAAGTGCTCAACCGCTGCATCGCCGACAATAGCCTTGACCGCCTGATGTTGTTCTTCCCCGATCCTTGGCACAAATCCCGTCACCACAAGCGCCGTATCGTCCAGGCCTCCTTTGCGGAACTGGTACGCAGCAAGCTTAAGGTTGGCGGCATCCTGCATATGGCCACCGACTGGGAGCCGTATGCGGAATACATGCTGGAAGTGATGAACGTCGCCCCTGGCTACCGCAACATCGCCGAAGACGGCAAATGCGTGCCACGCCCGGCTGAGCGTCCGATCACCAAGTTCGAACGCCGTGGCGAGCGGTTGGGGCATGGGGTTTGGGATTTGAAGTTCGAGAAGGTTGACTGACAAACCGTTGGTTTGGAATGCGGTCAAAAATGTGGGAGCGGGCTTGCTCGCGAATGGGGTCGATCAGTCAATATCTCCAGTGACTGACACTCCGCATTCGCGAGCAAGCCCGCTCCCACATGTGTATCTGCGTTGGCGTGGGAGTCAGCGGCGGTCTGCTACTACGCCAATCAACACCAGCACTACAACCAACACCGGCGCCAGGCTGTAGTTATTGAACTGGCTCAACCCCCGCACAATCCACGGCGTGGCGTAGATCAATGCGGCGCCGCTGCCGATCATGCACACCAACGCCATCAACGGTACGCGCAACGCGCCGGCGATGCTGCCCAAGCGCGCTTCCACCCAGCCTTTGATATCAGCGCCAAACAGCACCAGCAGGCAGCCGACGAGGGCCAGGGAGATTTCTGACAGGTTGCTTCGGCTCCAGCGGGATACGGTGGCGAGCAGGTCGAGTACCAAATCCATTCGATTTCCTTAAGAGCGGTCAGCTCAAAAACTTCTGCAACAGGTCATTGAGAAAGAGTTGCCCACGGTCGGTCGCCGCCAGGCGTGACGGTTCGACCTGCATTAAGCCACTTTGTTCTGCGTCGCGGCGGCCTTCATCCAGGCTCGCCAGTTCCAGGCCGGTACGCTCGGCGTAGAGCTTGGCCTCGACGCCATCGGTGAGGCGCAACGCGTTCATCAGAAACTCGAACGGCAGTTCTTCGTTGGTCAGTTCTTTCGCGCCGGCCTGAAAGCTTTTGGCCGGGTTGAGATAGTCCTTCGGTGCTCGGGTCTTCCAGGTGCGTACGATGCGCCCGTCGGGGTGGCTAAGCTTGCCGTGGGCTCCGGCGCCAATGCCGATAAAGTCGCCGAAGCTCCAGTAATTCAGGTTATGCCGCGCCGGGCGGCCGGGTTGGGCGTAGGCCGACACTTCATACTGCGCGTAACCGTGTTCAGCGAGCAGCGCCTGGCCGGCTTCCTGGATATCCCACAGCGTGTCGTCTTCCGGCAGCGCGGGTGGCTGGTTCCAGAATACTGTGTTTGGCTCTAGCGTAAGTTGATACCAGGATAGATGCGTCGGCTTCAGCGCGATGGCCTGGCGTAAGTCGCTCAGGGCATCGTCCAGGGACTGATCGGGCAAACCGTGCATCAAGTCCAGGTTGAAGTTATCGAACCCGGCCTGGCGCGCCATGCCAGCAGCGCGCACGGCTTCGTCGCCATTGTGGATACGGCCGAGGGCCTCAAGCTTTTCCTGCTGGAAGCTCTGGATGCCGATGGACAGGCGGTTGATCCCCAGCTTGCGATAGGCGACGAACTTCTCTTGTTCGAAGGTCCCTGGGTTGGCTTCCAGGGTGATTTCGATATCGCTGGCAAACGGGATGCGCGCTTCCACACCCTTGAGCAGGCGGCCCAATGCGGCGGCGCTGAAAAGGCTCGGCGTACCCCCGCCAAAGAAGATCGAACTCAGCTCGCGACCGTACACAGCGTGCAGGTCCTGATCGAGGTCGGCCAGCAGTGCGTCCACATACTCCTCTTCCGGCAGCACCTTGCTGGCGGTGTGGGAGTTGAAGTCGCAGTAAGGGCATTTGCGCACACACCACGGGATGTGGATATACAGCGCCAGGGGTGGCAGTACCGGCAGGGCCGCCCGAGGTGTTTGCGCGCCGCCGTGGATCAGCGGCTGCGCAGAGGTGTTCTGGGTCATTTCAGGCTCAGGCGTTGGCGCAGCAAATCCATTGCGCGAGCACGGTGGCTGATCTGGTTCTTGTCGGCCGGGCTCAGTTCGGCGCTGGAGACATTGCGCTCCGGCACCCAGAACAGCGGGTCATAGCCAAAGCCATGTTCGCCACTGGCCGCATGCAGGATGCGCCCGTGCCACAGGCCTTCACACAGGATCGGCAGCGGGTCATCGGCGTGGCGCACCAGGGCCAGCACGCAGACGAACTGCGCGCTGCGCTCGGCGTCCGGCACGTCCTTGAGCGCGTCCAGCAGCTTGGCGTTGTTGGCCGCGTCGCCCTTGCCGTCGGCATAACGCGCCGAGTAGATGCCAGGGGCGCCGCCGAGGAAATCCACCGCCAGCCCAGAGTCATCCGCCAGCGCCGGCAGGCCGGAGATACGTGCGGCATTACGCGCCTTGAGGATGGCGTTCTCGACGAACGACAGGCCGGTCTCTTCCGGCTCCACCTGGCTGAATTCGCCAATCGAGCGCAGCTGCACGGAGTCACCGAGCATCGCCTGCAGTTCTTTGAGTTTGCCGGCGTTATGGCTGGCGAGTACGAGTCGGGTCAGGTTCATTTGGTACCCGGAAAGAGTTCTTGGCTGAACTGGAAGCTATGGGCTTTGCCGCCGGTTTCAACATTGATGGTAAACGTCTTGTATTCCCGCTGGGTCACGGAGTAGGGCGCGAGATAATTGACGCCGCCTTTCTCGTTGATTTGCTTGAAGGTCAGGACCTCACTCTTGCCGCCCAGGTCCTTGATGGTGCCGGTGACTTGCGCGGCCACCGGGGTTACGCCCTTGATCACGGTCACGTTGATCAGGCCCTTCTCCTTGCTGCGTACCACGCCGACTGCCTGGGCAGTTTCCGGTTGCAGGAAGCTGGAGGTGAAAGTGTTGTAGTGCACGGTGATGTCACCGAAGTCTTTCTTGCGGTTAGCGTCTATTGCGTCTGCGGCCACGGCGCTGGCGCCCAGGCAGGCGGTCAATAGAAAAATAGCCAAACGACTCATGAGCGTCCCTCTTGAAGATGATTAGACGGCAATCTTGTGGTCGGTCAGGCCAGGACTGCTGACCCGGTAAATACCAATTTCGCCCAACAGGTTGGGCCATAGTTTACTCGCCCAGCCGTGGCGGTGCTGTTGATCGACGGCAAGGCGGTTGATCACCTTGGCTTCACGCTCGCCACACAAGGCTTCGAAGTCTTCGAAGGTGCAGAAGTGGATGTTCGGCGTGTTGTACCAGGTGTAGGGCAGGAAGTCCGACACCGGCATGCGGCCCTTGGTGGCCAGGTACCAGCGGCAGCGCCAGTGGCCGAAGTTGGGGAAGGTGATGATGCACTGGCGGCCGACGCGCAGCATTTCGTCGAGGATGCGGTCCGGGTAGTGCACCGCCTGCAGCGCCTGGGTCATCACCACGATGTCGAAGCTGTTGCTGGCAAAGTTGCCCAGGCCCTTGTCCAGGTCCTGTTCGATCACGTTGATGCCCTTGGCCACGCACTGGGCGATGTTGTCCGGGTCGTTTTCCAGGCCGTAGCCGGTGACTTGCTTGTTGTCGCGCAGCCAGCTCAGCAGTTCGCCATCGCCGCAGCCCAAGTCGAGCACGCGGCTGCCGGCGGGGATCCATTCTTGGATGATTTCCAGGTCGGCTCTCATGGCGTTCTCACACAGTAATCCGGTTCATGTAATTGCCGAACGCCTGCAAGTAACGCGGGATCGGAATCAGGAAGGCGTCGTGGCCTTGCGGCGCATCGATTTCCAGGTAGCAAACGTCTTTGCGCGCGGCCATCAGCGCATCCACCAGCTCACGGGAGCGGGCTGGCGAGAAGCGCCAGTCGGTGGTGAACGACATTACGCAGAACTTGGCCGTGGCGCCTTCGAAGGTTTTCGCCAGGTCGTCGTCGTGATTGGCGGCCGGGTCGAAATAGTCCAGGGCCTTGGTCATCAGCAGGTAGGTATTGGCGTCGAAACGCCCGGAGAACTCCTCACCCTGATAACGCAGGTAGCTTTCCACCTGGAACTCGACGCTGTGGAAGTCGTAGTTGAGCTTCTCGCTCTTGAGGCCCCGGCCGAATTTTTCGCCCATGGAGTCATCGGACAGGTAGGTAATATGCCCCACCATCCGCGCCAGCATCAGGCCACGCTTGGGGATTACCCCGGCTTCCTGGAACGAACCGCCGTGGAACTCCGGGTCGGTGAGGATCGCCTGGCGCGCTACTTCGTTGAAGGCGATGTTCTGCGCTGACAGCTTGGGGGCCGAGGCGATGGCCAGGCAATGGCGCACGCGGTCCGGGTATGTGATGGTCCATTGCAGCGCCTGCATGCCGCCCAGGCTGCCACCGATCACGGCGGCCCACTGGTGGATGCCGAGCAAGTCGGCGAGGCGGGCCTGGCTGTGCACCCAGTCTTCCACGGTCAGTACCGGGAAATCGGCGCCGAACGGCTTGCCGGTTTCCGGGTTGATACTGCTAGGGCCGGTGGAACCGTTGCAGCCGCCGAGGTTGTTCAGGCTGACCACGAAGAACTTGTTGGTGTCGATGGGCTTGCCGGGGCCGATGCAACTGTCCCACCAGCCGGGCTTGCGGTCGTCGACCGAGTGAAAGCCGGCGGCGTGATGATGGCCGGACAAGGCGTGGCAGATCAGCACGGCGTTGCTCGCTGTGGCGTTCAGTTGGCCGTAGGTTTCATAGATCAGGTCATAGGCAGGCAGCGAACGCCCGCAGGCCAGGGCCAGCGGTTCGCTGAAGTGCGCCACTTGGGGCACGACCAGTCCAACAGAATCGGGGGGGAAGGCAGCTGGCATCGACCCTGCTCTCGTTTAAATGAGGCGTAAGTCTAAAGACCGCTGCACCTAGCGGCAAGCGAACCCTGACCCTGTAGGAGCCGGCAAGCCGGCTCCTACAAGGGGCGTTAGATCAGCAGGCGCAGGATATCTGGCATCCCGGTCATGGCTGCCAGGTTGTTGATCACCAGCATATCCAGCAACTTGAGCACCATGAACGCCAGGATCGGCGAAATATCCAGGCCGCCCAGGTTCGGCAGCAGGCGGCGGAACGGCGCCAGGGCCGGTTCGCAGATCTGGTTCACCAGCTCGGCGCCAGGGTTGTGGCTGCCCGGGGCGACCCAGGACAGGATCACGCTGATGATCAGGGCGAAGAAGAAGATCTTCAGGAACAGCGCGGTCACGCCGATGATGGACCAGACCAGCAGTTGGACGAAGTTGCCGGTGGTGCCATAGGTCAGCAACAAGGTCAGCGCCATCAAGGCCAGCTGTACCAGGATCGCCAGGACCAGCGACGACATGTCCAGGCCGAACAGGCTTGGGATGATCCGGCGCAACGGCTTGAGCAGTGGCTGGGTGGCCTTGACGATGAACTGGCAGAGCGGGTTGTAGAAGTTCGCGCGCACCAGTTGCAGCACGAAGCGCAATAGCACGATCAGCAGGTACAGGCTGCCGAGGGTTTGCAGCACGTAGACGGCTGCGGTGTTCAAACCAATCATGTTGGCTCCTTATTTGCCCAGTTGTTCGGCGAGTTCCGCCGAGCGGTGCGCAGCGGCACCCAATGCTTTTTCTACCAGGGCTTCAAAGCCCCCGGCCTGGAACGACTCGATGGCCGCCTGTGTGGTACCGCCTGGCGAGGTCACGCGATGGCGCAACTCGGCGGCGTCCACATCGCTGGCCACTGCCATATGCGCGGCGCCCAAGGCAGTCTGCTCGGCCAGTTGCTCGGCAACCTCCTTGGACAGGCCCAGTTTCACGCCGGCGGCGGTCATGGCCTCGATCAGCAGAAAGAAGTACGCCGGGCCGCTGCCGGACACGGCGGTGACCGCGTCCAGTTGCTGCTCCTGCTCCAGCCACAGGGCGAGGCCCACGGCAGACAGCAGCTCTTGCGCCTGGTCACGTTGTTCGGCGCTCACTTCGGCGGTGGCGTACAGCCCACTCACGCCTTGGCTGACCAGTGCCGGGGTATTGGGCATGCAGCGCACTATTGGCTGGGCACCGAGCCAGGTGTTCATGCTGGCGCAGGTGATACCGGCAGCGATGGACACCACCAGTTGATGCGGTTGCAGGCTCGGACGCAGGCTTTCGCACACGGCTTTCATGGCCTGCGGCTTAACGGCCAACACGATGACATCGACGCCCTGGATGGCCTCGGCGTTGTCGGCAAAGGTTTCAATGCCGTGCTCGGCGCTGACGCGGGCACGGGTGTCGGCGCCCGGGTCGCTGGCGCGAATCTGCGCGGCGTCCAGGCCCTTGGCCCGCAGGCCACCGATCAGGCTGGCCGCCATGTTACCGGCGCCGATAAAGGCAATACGCGTGTTGCTCATGACAGGTCCTTACTCAGAGGGAAGTCAGCCATGTTCATGGCTGGCCGTAGTCGCGGGCGCCAAACAGGGCGGTACCAATCCGCACCCAGGTGGCGCCTTGGGCGATGGCCGACTCAAGGTCGTGGCTCATGCCCATGGAAAGTGTGTCCAGCGGCAGGTTCAGGCTGTTTTGCAGGTCGCGTACTGCGGCGAACGCTGCGTCTTGCGCGGTCCGATCTTCAGTCGGCTCCGGAATCGCCATCAGGCCACGCAGCTTCAAGCGTGGCAGGGCGCTGATGGCGTCGGCCAGGGCCGGCAGGTCGGCGGGTGTACAGCCGGACTTGCTGGCTTCGCCACTGACATTGACCTGGATGCAGATGTTCAGCGGTGGCAGGTCGGCCGGGCGTTGTTCGGACAAGCGTTGAGCGATTTTCAAGCGGTCCACGGAATGCACCCAAGCGAAGTTCTCGGCGATAGCGCGCGTCTTGTTCGATTGAATGGGGCCGATGAAGTGCCAACTCAAGGGCAGGTCGGTTAATTCGGCCTGTTTGCCCAGGGCTTCTTGCAGATAGTTCTCGCCAAAGTCGCGCATCCCGGCGGCATAGGCTTCGCGCACGGCTTGCGCGGGTTTGGTCTTGCTCACGGCCAGCAGGTGGATGCTGCTTGCGTCACGTTGCACGGTGTCGGCTGCGGCGCGGATGCGCTGGCTAACCTGGCCGATGTTGTCTGCTATCGTCGACATTCAAGATGCGCCCGTGGATATGGAGTCCGCGGCATTCTACTGGAAATGGAAAGCCCTATGGATATCACTGAATTACTCACGGCCAGCGTGCGCCGTGGTGCGTCCGACCTGCATTTGTCTGCCGGCCTGGCGCCGATGTTGCGCGTGGATGGCGAGGTCTGGCCGCTGGATGGGCCGGTGCTTTCACCTACGCAAGTAGCGGACTTACTGAGCCCTTTGCTCAATCAGCACCAACAAAAGGATTTCGAAACATCTCTTGAAACAGACTTTGCCTTCGAACTGCCCGGCGTGGCGCGGTTCCGGGCCAATGTGTTCCGGCAGGATCGCGGCATGAGTGCGGTGTTTCGCACCATTCCGTCTGAGGTCCAGAGTCTGGAAGGTCTTGGCCTTGGCGAAGTGTTCCGGCGTATAGCCCAACTGCCACAGGGCCTGGTTCTGGTTACCGGCCCGACCGGCTCGGGCAAGTCTACGACTCTGGCGGCGATGATCGATTTCCTCAATCAGCATCGGCGCCATCACATTCTCACCCTTGAAGACCCCATCGAATTTATCCACACGCCGAAAATGGCGTTGATCAATCAGCGCCAGGTGCATCGCGACACCCATTGTTTTTCCACCGCCCTGCGCTCGGCGCTGCGGGAAGACCCGGACGTGATCCTGGTGGGCGAACTGCGTGACCTGGAAACTATTCGCCTGGCGCTGACGGCGGCTGAGACCGGGCACCTGGTGTTTGGCACCCTGCACACCAGTTCAGCGGCAAAGACCGTAGACCGGCTGGTGGACGTGTTCCCGGCTGGGGAAAAGGCCATGGTCCGCTCGATGTTGTCGGAGTCGTTGCAGGCGGTGGTGTCCCAAGTGCTGGTAAAGAAGATCGGCGGCGGACGCGTGGCGGCCCATGAAATCATGCTGGGCACGCCGGCCATTCGGAACTTGATCCGGGAGGACAAGGTGGCGCAGATGGTTTCAGCGATACAGACCGGTGGGGCGTTGGGGATGAAGACGTTGGATATGAGCTTGAAGGCGTTGGTCGGGGAGGGGGTGATCAGCCGGGAGGATGCGCGGGAGAAGGCGAGAGTGCCTGGGGAAATATGAAGATCCAAATGTGGGAGGGGGCTTGCCCCCGATAGCAGTGGATCAGTTAGCTTATTTGTAGCTGACCCACTGCAATCGGGGGCAAGCCCCCTCCCACATTGTTTACCGCATTCCAGCCTGGAATCAGCGTTGCACGACTCGCAGGTTGTTCTGCTCTTTCGGCAACACCCGCTTGGCAATCACGTAGTTCTTGTCCCAGAACGGCTTCTTCAGCGTATCGATGCTCACTGACTTGCCACGGCGCGGTGCGTGGATGAAGCGGTCATTGCCCAGGTAGATGGCAACGTGGTTCACCTGGCGGCTCTTTAGTTTGAAGAACAGCAGGTCACCGGGTTTCAGGTCCTTGCGATCGACCTTCTGCCCGTGGCCGGCGGCCATGGCGTTGGAGGTGCGCGGTAAATCCACGGCGGCTACGTCGTTAAACGCATATTTCACCAAACCACTGCAGTCGAACCCTTTACTTGGGCTGCTGCCGCCCCAACGATAAGGAGTACCGAGCACGTTGACGGCGCGGCTGAGGACGGTGCTGCTCTGCTTGGTATTAACGCCAACCAGACCTGGAACGGCTTTACCGCTATGGGCCTTGCTCAGTTGAGTCGGGCGGTTGACGGTCAGCTTGACCGACTTGGCGGTGCTTGGCGTACTGTGGACTTTAGGGGTGAAACCGTTAACGTTAGGAAGTCGTTGCTCACGATTGGTGGCGTGGGCGGCCAATGGCATTAATAGGCAAATGGTTAGCCATGTCTTGAAAAATGGTCGCATTAGGCGTGGCTCTTATGGGTTTGCGCGCAACTTTATAACAGCTTTTTGTGTCGTTCTCAGGCCGTTTGTCGACTGAACCTTGACGTCAAAATCAGGAAAAACGCGACGATTCGCCGCAATTGTCCTACACAAGTCAGGTGGCATAAGGCTTTCAGGGCAGGGAAGATACCATTTGCCGTACGTCGGGCGCCTGTAAAAAAGTCACAAAGAAAATGAAAAAATTTATCTATCGAGGCAAAAGAGGTACGCGATGAACACCTATCAGCAGATTGGTCCACAGCAAGACACCCACAGTAAGGTGATCGGTTACCTGCTGTGGATTTTCGGTTTTACCGGGGCGCATCGCTTCTATTACGGCAAACCAGTGACCGGCACGATCTGGTTTTTCACCCTCGGTCTGTTGGGTATTGGCTGGTTGATCGACTTTTTCCTGATTCCGGCCATGGACCGTGAAGCGGACCTGCGTTTTACCGCCGGGCCCATCGAATACAACGTGGCCTGGATACTGTTGGCGTTTCTGGGGGTATTTGGCGTGCACCGCATGTACCAGGGCAAATGGATCACCGGCCTGATCTACCTGCTGACCGGCGGTTTGTTCCTGGTGGGGGTGCTGTATGACTTCTGGACATTGAATACGCAGATTTCGATCCGCAATGCCGAGCGCAACGCCGGACGGTAAGCCTGCACACAATCCAATATGGATGCTGGCTTGTGTGGGAGCTGGCTTGCCTGCGATGCAGACACCTCGGTCTTTCAGCTAAACCGAGGTGATGCTATCGCAGGCAAGCCAGCTCCCACATGGGCCTTGTCCACATCAGGCGTGTTTTATCAGGCCTGGTAACTGATACGGCCGTCAACCAGGGTGTAACGCACCGTCGCCGGCAGGCTATGCCCAATGAACGGGCAGTTTTCGCCTTTCGACAGCCACTGCTCCCCGGCAACCGTGGAGCTGGCCGGATCAAACAGCACCAGATCCGCCGCCGAACCCACTGCCAACTTACCCGCCGGCAGGCGCAATGCCTCAGCCGGGCCGGCGCTCAGGCGTGCCAGCAAGGTCGGCAAGTCCAGCAGCCCATCCTCCACCAACGTCATCGCCAGTGGCAGCAACAGTTCAACACTGCTGATACCCGGCTCTGTCGCGCCAAACGGTGCCAGCTTGGCATCCCGCTCATGGGGCTGGTGATGGCTGGAAATCGCCGAAACCACACCCGACTTCACCGCCGCGCGCAAACCGTCACGGTCGGCCAGGGTGCGCAACGGCGGCTGCACGTGGTACAGGCTGGAGAAGTCGATCAACGCTTCATCCGTGAGAATCAGCTGATACAGCGCCACATCCGCCGTCACCGGCAAACCACGGGCCTGGGCCTGGGCAATCAAGGCCACGCCGCGAGCGCTGGTCAACTGGCTGAAGTGCGCGCGCACGCCGCTTTGTTCCACCAGCAGCAGGTCACGGGCCAGGGCCACGGTCTCGGCGGTTTCCGGAATGCCCGGCAAACCGAGGAAGCTGGCCACGGCGCCTTCATGGGCCAGGCCGCCTTCGGCCAGGTCGCGGTCCTGGGAATGGAAGATCACTGTCAGGTCGAAGGTGGCCGCGTATTCCAGAGCGCGCAGCAGCGTGCGGGTGCTGCGGAAGCTTTCCAGGCCATTGCCGAACGCCACGCAACCGGCGTCGCGCAGGGCGATCAGTTCGGCGAGTTGTTCGCCTTCCAGGCCTTTGCTCAGGGCGCCGATAGGGAATACTTTGCAATTGCCGGCTTCGCGGGCGCGGTCGAGGATCAGCTCGGTCACGGCCGAGGTGTCGAGGATCGGCTTGGTGTGGGGCGGGCAGCACAGGCTGGTCACGCCACCGGCAGCGGCGGCGCGGGTTTCGCTGATGATGTTGCCCTTGCGGCTGTAACCCGGCTCGCGCAGGGCGACGTTCAGGTCGACCAGCCCAGGCGCGGCCACCAAGCCTTTGGCGTCGATGGTTTCAGTCGCGCTGAAACCCGCAGGGGCGGCGCCGATGGCGATGAGCTTGCCGGCTTCCAAGTGCAGATCAGTAACTTGATCCAGGCCACTGGCCGGATCGATAACGCGAGCGCCAAGAATGCTGAGCTTCACTGGGCGTTCTCCTGCTCGAATTGACGTTGCGCGGTTTGCCCGCTCATGGCCATGGACAGCACGGCCATGCGGACGGCGATGCCGTAGGTGACCTGGTTCAGGATCACCGACTGAGGGCCGTCGGCCACCGCCGACTCAATCTCCACCCCACGGTTGATCGGGCCTGGATGCATCACGATGGCATCCGGCTTGGCGCCGGCCAGGCGTGCGGTGGTCAGGCCGAACAGGCGGTAGAACTCGCCTTCGCTCGGCAGCAGGCCACCGGCCATGCGCTCGCGTTGCAGGCGCAGCATGATCACCACGTCCACATCCTTGAGGCCTGCGGCCATGTCGGTATAGACCTTTACGCCGTACTGCTCGATGCCGATCGGCAGCAGGGTTTTCGGAGCGATCACGCGGATATCCGGGCAACCCAGGGCTTTGAGAGCCAGCATGTTCGAGCGTGCAACCCGCGAGTGCAGGATGTCGCCGACAATGGCCACTGAGAGGTTTTCAAAGCTGCCCTTGTGCCGACGGATGGTGAGCATGTCGAGCATGCCCTGGGTCGGGTGGGCGTGACGGCCGTCGCCGCCGTTGATGATCGCCACCTGCGGGCACACGTGTTCGGCGATGAAGTGCGCGGCGCCGGAGTCGCCGTGGCGCACCACGAACATGTCGGCGGCCATGGCCTCCAGGTTGCGCAGGGTGTCGAGCAGGGTTTCGCCCTTGCTCGCTGACGAGGTGGACACGTTCAGCGTGATCACGTCGGCCGACAGCCGCTGGGCCGCCAGTTCAAAGGTGGTGCGGGTGCGCGTGGAGTTCTCGAAGAACACATTGCAGATGGTCTTGCCGCGCAGCAGCGGGACCTTCTTCACCGCGCGGCCACCGACTTCAAGGAACGAGTCGGCGGTGTCGAGGATTTCGGTGAGCAGTTCGCGGGGCAAACCGTCGAGGGACAAGAAGTGTTGCAACTGGCCCTGAGCATTGAGCTGCAGCGGGCGCTTGGCATCGAGAGGCGTCATCGCGGGGACTCTTTACAAGGCGGTTTAAAGGGCGAGGTCTTGCAGTTCGAGTTCGAGCGGCGTGGGACCGGACAATTTTACCCGTTGGTGGGCTTGCAGCGACAGTGTGGCGCCGACCACATCCGGGCTAATCGGCAGTTCGCCGGCATCCAGGTCGAGCAGGCACACCAGGGTCACGCTGGCCGGGCGGCCGTAGTCGAACAGTTCGTTCATGGCGGCGCGGATGGTGCGGCCGCTCATCAGCACATCGTCGATCAGCACCAGGTGTTGGCCTTCGATCTCGAACGGCAGGGCCGACGGGCGCACTTGTGGATGCAGGCCGTTCTGGCTGAAGTCGTCACGGTAGAAGGACACGTCGAGGGTGCCGAGGGGCGAGTCGCTGCCCAGTGCTTCCAGCAAGGCCTGGGCCACCCACACACCACCGGTGCGAATGCCGATGAAGCGCGGCTCGCTGATGTTGCGGTGTTGCAGATGGGCCGTGAGGCTTGTGGCCATCTGGCTGATCAGTTCGGCGGGGTTCGGCAGGCTCATGCAGGCTCCTTCAGGACCTTGGCGCAGGCAAGGTCCGGGCTCAAACGTAAAAAGACGCGGCAAGCCGCGTCAGTCAGGATTCAAATAAAGCAGTGTTTTCATCCAACCATCCCTGCAACAACAGGGCGGCGGCGATGGCGTCCACGGGGTTGTCGCGGTAGCTGCCCTTTTGCCCGCCACGGTCACGGCGCTCACCCTTGGCTTCAAAGGTGGTGAGGCGTTCATCGTGGGTATAGAAGGGCAGGTTGTAGCGGCCATTGAGGCGGCGGGCGAATTTTTCGGCGCGCAGGCACATGTCGCTGGGGGTGCCGTCCATGTTCAACGGCAGGCCGACCACGACCGCATCGGGCTTCCACTCTTTAATGAGGGCTTCGACCTGGTTCCAGTCCGGCACGCCGTTCTGGGCTTTCAACGTGCACAACTCGCGGGCCTGGCCGGTGATGACCTGGCCGACGGCGACGCCGATCTGTTTGGTGCCGTAGTCAAAACCCAGGATCAGTCGCAAAGCCATCAGGCGTGCCCCGCCTGGCTGGTCAACAAGCTGAGGTTGACCCGCAGCTTGGCGGCAGCCGCTTCCAGGCGCAGTTCGCTGGGCGTGTTGAACAGGATGTCGGCATCGAAGGGGCACGTCAGCCAGGCGTTGCTGGCGAGTTCAGCCTCCAACTGGCCGGCTTCCCAGCCCGCGTAACCGAGGGTGATCACACTTTGCTCGGGGCCCACACCGTCGGCGATGGCGAACAACACGTCCTGGGAGGTGGACAGTGACACACCGTCCAGGTCGACCGTGGCCTGGAACTTTGGCCCGGTCGGGTGCAGCACAAAACCGCGATCGGTCTGCACCGGCCCGCCGATGTAGATCGGCACGCCCTGGCAACGCGTGGGCGGATCGACTTCCGGGCGCAGTTGCTCAAGGATATCCGCCAGGTTCAGCTCTTGCGGGCGGTTGACCACCAGCCCCATCGCACCATTGGCCGTGTGCTCGACGATGTAGGTCAAGGTCTGCGCAAAGTTCGGGTCGGCCATATGGGGCATGGCGATCAGGAATTGATGCTTGAGGTAGGTCGGGCTGACGTTTTTCATGTTCGATAGTGTGGCGGTGGAGGGGCGAACTGACAAGCTGGTGATGTGCCACAGGTGGCAATTGTCATCAATTGCTCGACAACCGATCGCCCTTGGCGAACTTCCAGGTGCGGATGATTTCCAGGCGGTCGACGTCGTTCAAATCACCGCTGAACGGCGCGAAAGGCGCGGCCAGGCGTACGATGCGCTGGGCGGCCTGGTCCAGCAGCGGCTGGCCGGACGACTCCAGCACCTGCACTTCATATAACGTGCCGTCGCGGTTGATTGAAACCAATAGACGCAAATTGCCGTAAATCTGCTGGCGCCTGGCTTCTTCCGGGTAGTTGAGGTTGCCGATACGCTCGACCTTCTTGCGCCATTCGTCCTTATACCAGGCACCTTTGTCGCGCATGGTCGAGGCGGCGTTCAGCCGGTAGATGCGCGGGCGCTTGGCGTACAGCTGTTGTTCGTTGGCCAGTTCGGCTTCGAGGCTGGAGATTTCGTCGGACAGGGTCGAGCTGTCGAAGGTCGGCGCAGGCTTTACGGGCTCGGGCGTGGGTTCGGTCTTGGTCTTTTCGCGCTGGGTCGGGGCTTTTTGCGGCTTGGGCGCGACGGTGGTCACCGCAGCCTTGGGCGCGGCCTGCTTGACCTCGGGCTTGGGCACCGGCGGCGGGGTGACTTTATTCACCTTGTTGTCCTGGAACGGCGCCACTTCGGTGGTCTTGGGCACGGCTTTCTTATCGAGGGTGCCGCTGCCTTGCTGATTGTCCTGGGCGAGGAAGTCAGCCTTCTCGGGCTTCTTTTCGCTCTTGAACGTGGCCAGGGTGATTTCCAGGGTTTTGCTGATCTGCTTGGGCTCGACCATGGTGAAACCCACGCCGAGGATAAGGGCCAGGTGAATCAGTGCAGCGAGGAACAGGGTAAATCCGAGCCGATCAGCCGGGCGCACGCCGCTGTGGGAGAGTTCGGGGGGCAGTTCGGACGGGAGTGTCATGACAAAAAAACCAACATCGCGCGTTTCACAGGTGGGGCATGATAGCGCAATGTTGGTGCGTGTCCGGCTGTTCTATGTCACTTGGCTTGTAGCTTGCGCTCAATGGCGGCCATCAACATTTCGCCGATGTTCGTGCCAAATGCGTTGTCGATCTCACGAATGCAGGTCGGGCTGGTGACGTTGATTTCAGTCAGGTTCTCGCCGATCACGTCCAGGCCGACAAACAGCAGGCCCTTTTCACGCAGGGTCGGGCCGACCTGGGCGGCAATCCAACGGTCCTTGTCCGACAGCGGGCGTGCTTCACCCCGACCACCGGCCGCCAGGTTCCCACGGGTCTCGCCCGCTGCCGGGATGCGCGCCAGGCAGTAATCCACTGGCTCGCCGTCGATCATCAGGATGCGCTTGTCGCCGTCCTTGATTGCCGGCAGGTAGGCCTGGCCCATGATCTGCTGGGTGCCCAGGGCGGTCAGGGTCTCCAGGATCACCGACAGGTTCGGGTCACCGGCGCGGTGGCGGAAGATCGAGGTGCCGCCCATGCCGTCCAGCGGCTTGAGGATCACATCGCCGTGCTTGGCAGCGAATTCACGCAGCACGTCGGCGCGGCGGCTGACCACGGTCGGCGGCGTGCACTGCGGGAACAGCGTGGCGAAGAGCTTTTCATTGCAGTCGCGCAGGCTCTGCGGCTTGTTGACGATCAGCACGCCAGCGCGCTCGGCCTGCTCCAGCAGGTAGGTGGAGTAGACGAATTCCATGTCGAACGGCGGGTCCTTGCGCATCAGGATCACGTCCAGATCGCTCAACGGGCTGTCGATTTCGTCTTGCAGCTCGAACCACTTCTCAGGGTTGGCAAACACCTGCAGCGGGCGCATGCGCGCGCGGGCTTCGCCGTCGCCCTGGTAAAGGTCGCGCTGTTCCATATAGAACAGGGTCCAGCCGCGGGCCTGGGCGGCCAGGAGCATGGCCAGCGAGCTGTCCTTTTTATAGGAAATGCTGGCGATAGGGTCCATGACAATGCCGACGCGAACGCTCATGGGGGATTTCCTCTAGCAAATAAGGGCGCATAAAAGTGGCGTCAGAGTGGCGCTGCGGCTGTTGTGGGTCAAGGAAAAACCACTATCTGGGAGCGGTAGAGTCGGGCTGAGTTTTCAAGTGCGCAAGGCTGCGTATTCATTCTTATCACCGTTTGACGCCCGTTAGTTTTGTTTTGGGTGCGAGAGGTATCCGAATAAGCGAGGTTAACTATTGCCACTCGCAGCGCTGTGTTTACCGTTGTCTGTTGGAGTTTTCGTCAGTTGCTTTCAGCACGAACTCGCATCCGATACCCGCTTCATTCAATACCTCGGCGGCCTGATTAATGAAGCGCTTGCCTTGTTCTGGAAGCTCATACAAACCTAAAATCCGAATAATTGGGTGTTTGCCCAGCGCGCCAGGAATTTCGGTATAAATCTCTCCACTTTCAATAAAGGCTATGTATACATTTATTTTCTCTTGGAGCATTTGCAAGTGCTTTCCTTGCTCGACGGCATCGCCCCACTCAAGGTGGTCGGTTATAGCGAGTACTACGTTTTCTGGCTCCCAGTGAGGTATCGCCCAGAAATCAATTACCTTTGCATTTGTAATGGACATAGCTATTTTTCCTAGGGATTTGGCCGAACTATTTTTATTTTTGTGGGTGGTATTACAGTACCGCCAGGAAAACCGGGTTTTCCTTTGCCAACCACGGTAGCTCCACTTTCTTCTATTTCCGGAAATGCGAGTTTTTGGTTAGGGGTAAGCGGTGCTGTATCAGAAGATTTACATTCGATGCATGAAATCGTACCGTCAGCGTCCTCACCCAGCATATTGAGCCGTACCCGTATTCCTTTCTCAGTCTTAACTGTCGCCTCTCGACCGTGTCGGTTCCGTTCGGCGCTATACACATCATAGGATTCGTCCTCAAAGTCTTTGCCCTGAATCTTGTTCTTCTCCAACTGCGTACTAAGCACCACATAAATCGGCGCAATCCCCGCATCCGCCGGAAACCAGATAATCGCATCTTGAAACTCCGGCGGATGTTCCGGGTTGTGCAGCGCCGCTTGCGTCTGCGGTGTCGGCGGATACACCCAAACCGTGCGTAACGGAGGGGCACCTTCCAGCGCCGGAATTCCCAGCACATCCTCCGTGTCTGCCGCCGGTGTCCACGTCAGACCAATGCCGTTGCCAATATCGGCAACGTACTGCTCGCCATTCTTTTCAGCCTGGATAACCGGAACACTTTCCCAGTCCGTTTTACCCCCTGTATAGAAGCCGTAAGCGTTAACCGAGCCATCCGGCAAGGTTTTTACGTTGACGCGAACCCGTGTGCGGCCGACATCCAGCGTTGTGTATTGATCTTGGGTATAGAAGGCACTGTCGGGTGCGAGGGTGTTCGGCATCAGCAGTGCGACCGTACCCACCGTGGCGCTTGCCGCAAGGACGCCAGCACTCTCCAGCAGTGTCAGCGCCAGCGAGCCGGCTAGGCGACTGGCGACAGTACGCCCGGTAGTCGAGCCGGCAACCCATTGCAGCGGTGTCCCTTGGGCCGAAATGGCCGCCCCGGTGCCCAGCACGGCCCACATGCCGTAATCGGCCAGCGTTTCAACGGGCACAAAGCCAGTCGGGTGGCTGTGGTTGATGATGCTGTCGGGCAGGTTGCAACTCTTGGCGAAAACACAGCCCACGGGCGTGGGGCGGGTTTGCGTGTGCTGGGGAAGGTCTGGATATTGCGCCCAGTGCAAGGCATGCAGGTCGATTGGCTCTGCACCGCTATTGAGGTTTTTCCTGTTTGCGTTGGGGCGTGCCGGCTTGGGGACATAACCGCTCATGCGGCATCCTTGTTCGTTCTTTGTGGTGGAAGAACGCTACTGGGTAGTTCCTGAGCTATCTGTAGGAAGGGTTGTTAATTCATGAGGGAAAGTTCGTGTTTTTTCCGCTGTTGCTCAGAAAATCGTCTGATCATCCAGAGATGAATTCTCTCCAGACTGTGCTAAAAAGACTCCCACGGCGCAGCAGCCCTTGAATTCCAAGGCTTGCGGCGCTCATCCTGTGCAACATCAGGCAGTACACACCGAAAACCGATTCGCTGTGGCGATGGCAGAGCAGATATGGAACAGCATTCCAACGCCTTGAGAGTGATGGTGATCGATGATTCGAAGACGATCCGCCGCACCGCTGAAACCTTGTTGAAGAACGTGGGGTGCGATGTCATCACGGCCATCGACGGTTTCGATGCCCTGGCCCGGATTGTTGATCATCACCCGCATATTATTTTTGTCGACATCATGATGCCGCGCCTGGATGGCTATCAGACCTGCGCGCTGGTGAAGAACAACCCGGCGTTCAAGTCGATCCCGGTGATCATGCTGTCGTCCAAGGACGGCCTGTTCGACAAGGCCAAGGGGCGCATCGTCGGTGTCGATCAGTTTTTGACCAAGCCTTTCAGCAAGGAAGAACTGCTGGGCGCGATCAAGGCCTACGTGCCGGGGTTCGCCGCAGTAGAACAAGCACACTGACACCGCCTCACAAGGGCTGGCGTCCACCTATGTAGTGGGGAAAACCATGGCACGTGTTCTGATCGTCGACGATTCGCCGACCGAAATGTACAAATTGACCGGCATGCTGGAAAAGCATGGCCACCAGGTCCTCAAGGCCGAAAACGGCGCGGACGGCGTGGCCCTGGCCCGCCAGGAACTGCCCGACGCCGTGCTGATGGATATCGTGATGCCGGGCCTCAATGGCTTCCAGGCCACCCGCCAGCTGTCCAAAGAGCCGGAAACCAACGGCATCCCGATCATCATCATCACCACCAAGGACCAGGAAACCGACAAGATCTGGGGCGCGCGCCAGGGCGCCAAGGATTACCTGACCAAGCCGGTGGATGAAGAAACCCTGATTGCCACCCTGAACAAGGTGCTGGCCGGCTGACGGTTTGCCATCATGACCGAGTCGCAAACCGCCTTCGAGCTGCTGTTGGACATCGACCGCCGCTGCCGCCTGCTGGCCGCTGACCTGCCGTCCCAGGAAACCCGCCTGCAACGCTGGAGCGGGATCGGCTTTCGCCTGGGCCAGCACTGGTATGTGGCGCCCATGGGCGAAGTCGCCGAAGTCCTGCATGAGCCGCGTTGCACGCTGATGCCCGGGGTCAAGGCCTGGGTCAAGGGCGTGGCCAACCTGCGTGGGCGCCTGTTGCCGGTGATGGACTTGGGTGGGTTCCTCGGCCTTGAGTTGTCCAAGGCGCGCAAGCAACGGCGAGTGCTGGTGGTGGAGTTCAGCGACTTGTTTGTCGGGCTGCTGGTCGACGAGGTAGTGGGGATGCAGCATTTCGCACAAGACGCCTGGCGGGCGAACGCTACGCCTGACGTATCGTTTATCCAGGGCCGGTTCGACGGCGATCCGTCGTGGCAGGTGTTCAGCCCCTTTGCTCTGGCCCAGGCCCCTGGCTTCATGGATGTTGCCGCATGACCACCGCTACCGCACTCAAACCCCAGGCCGGCTCACGCAGCCGCTCGCAGATCATCGTGCTGTTCATCGCACTGATCGTGTTCATCATGTTGCTGTTCGCCAACTTCGCGTACCTCAATACCCAGTCCACCTACGACAAACAGTACATCGGCCACGCCGGTGAGCTGCGCGTGCTGTCCCAGCGCATCGCCAAGAACGCCACCGAAGCCGCCGCCGGCAAGGCTGCGGCGTTCAAGTTGCTGGGCGATGCGCGCAACGACTTCGCCCAGCGCTGGGGCTTCCTGAAAAAAGGTGACCCGGAAACCGGCCTGCCCGCCGCGCCAAGCGCGGTGCGTGCCGAAATGCGCGCAGTGCAGACCGACTGGGAAGCGCTGCTGAAAAACACCGACGCGATTCTCGCCAGCGAGCAGACCGTGCTGTCGTTGCACCAGGTGGCCGCGACCCTGGCCGAAACCGTGCCGCAACTGCAGATGGAATCGGAAAAGGTCGTCGATATCCTCCTGCAACGTGGCGCCCCGGCGAGCCAGGTGGCCCTGGCCCAGCGTCAGTCACTGCTGGCCGAACGTATCCTTGGCGCGGTGAACACCGTGCTGGCCGGCGACGAAACCGCCGTGCAGGCCGCCGATGCCTTTGGCCGCGACGCCAACCGCTTCGGCCAGGTGCTCAATGGCATGCTGCAGGGCAACCCCGGTTTGCGCATCACCCAGGTCGAAGACCGCGACGCCCGCGCGCGTTTGGCGGAAATTGCCGAACTGTTCGAATTCGTTTCCGGCTCCGTGGATGAAATCCTCGAGACCTCGCCACAGTTGTTCCAGGTGCGGGCCTCGGCGAGCAATATCTTCAACCTGTCGCAAACCCTGCTCGATGAAGCCTCGCACCTGGCCACCGGGTTCGAAAACCTCGCCAGCGGGCGCAGTTTTGACACCATCGGCGGCTATGTCCTGGGCCTGCTCGCACTGACCTCGATCATCTTGATCGGGCTGGTGATGGTGCGCGAAACCAACCGCCAATTGCACGAAACCGCCGAGAAGAACGAACGCAACCAGAACGCGATCATGCGCTTGCTGGACGAAATCGAAGACCTGGCAGACGGCGACCTCACCGTGACCGCCTCGGTGACCGAAGACTTCACCGGCACCATCGCCGATTCCATCAACTATTCCGTTGACCAACTGCGCGACCTGGTCGCCACCATCAACCTCACCGCCGGGCAAGTCGCCGGTGCCGTGCAGGACACCCAGGCTACCGCGATGCACTTGGCCCAGGCCTCGGAGCACCAGGCCCAGCAGATCGCCGAGGCGTCCACCGCGATCAACCAGATGGCCCAGTCCATCGACCAGGTCTCGGCCAACGCTGCCGAGTCCTCGGCGGTGGCAGAGCGCTCGGTGGAAATCGCCAACAAGGGCAACGAGGTGGTGCACAACACCATCCACGGCATGGACAACATTCGCGAGCAGATCCAGGACACCGCCAAGCGCATCAAGCGCCTTGGCGAATCTTCCCAGGAGATTGGCGACATCGTCAGCCTGATCGACGACATTGCCGATCAGACCAACATCCTCGCCCTCAACGCAGCTATCCAGGCAAGCATGGCCGGCGACGCCGGGCGTGGTTTTGCGGTGGTCGCCGATGAAGTGCAGCGCCTGGCCGAGCGTTCATCGGCGGCGACCCGGCAGATTGAAACGTTGGTGCGGGCGATCCAGGCCGACACCAACGAAGCCGTTATTTCCATGGAACAGACCACCACCGAAGTGGTGCGCGGCGCGCGGCTGGCCCAGGACGCCGGGGTGGCACTGGAAGAGATCGAAGGCGTGTCTAAGACCCTGGCGGCGCTGATCCAGAGCATCTCCAACGCAGCGCAGCAACAGACCTCATCGGCCGGGCAGATATCGCTGACCATGAACGTGATCCAACAGATCACTACCCAGACCTCGTCGGGGTCGACGGCCACCGCCGAAAGCATCGGCAACCTGGCAAAAATGGCCAGCCAACTGCGCCGGTCGGTGTCGGGTTTCACCTTGCCGCCACCGAAGCAGGTCGACGATTGAAATGCAGTGCCAATGTGGGAGGGGGCTTGCCCCCGATAGCAGTGGGTCAGTCACCCAATCTTTGACTGATGCATCGCCATCGGGGGCAAGCCCCCTCCCACATTTGATCTCTATCTGTCTTGAGATCTCGTACCACCAGCAACCCACGAATTCTAAGCGGAGCAGTTATGGTTGATCGGCACGACTACGTGGCCCTCGAATGGGTCAAGGGCGACATTGCCGAAACCCTGAAACAGGCCCGTTCGGCGCTAGACGCGTACGTCGAAACCTCAGACGCCGAAGCGATCAGCGAGTGCCTGGCGTGTGTCCATCTAGTGCATGGCGCGTTGCAGATGGTCGAGTTCTACGGCGCGGCGCTGTTGGCGGAAGAAGTCGAAGCGCTGGCGCTGGCCCTGCAAGCCGGGAGTGTCGGTCAGCGCGACGAAAGCATCCGCCTGCTGCAACAGGCCCTGACTCAATTGCCGTTGTACCTGGACCGCGTGCACAGCGCCCGCCGCGACCTGCCGCTGGTGGTGTTGCCACTGCTCAATGACCTGCGCAGTGCGCGCGGCGAAAGCCTGCTGTCGGAGACCAGCCTGTTCAGCCCGCAACTGCTGACGATTGCGCCGCTGCCCGATGAAGCCCTGGCCCAACGCGCGGTGCCCGACCTGAAAGAGCAACTGCGCCAGTGGCACCAGCTTTTGCAGCAGGCGCTGGCCGGGCTGCTGCGTGAAGACCATGGTCCCAGCAACCTGGAAGACATGGCGCGGGTGTTCGCACGCCTCGAGGCACTGTGCCAAGGCGCGCCGCTGTTGCCGCTGTGGCAGGTCACCTCGGCGCTGGTCGAAGGCATGCTGACTGGCGTGATCGCCAACAGCCCGGCGCTGCGCAGCCTGCTCAAGGCCAGTGATAAACAGCTCAAGCGCCTGTTGGCCCAGGGCATCGGCGGGATCAACCAGCCGGCGCCGGATGAATTGCTCAAGAGCCTGCTGTTCTATGTGGCCAAGGTCACCCGTCCGACGCCGCGCATGCAAAGCCTCAAGGAACGCTACGGCCTTGATGAGGCCTTGCCCGACAGCGCCGTGGTCGATGCCGAACGCGCCCGTCTGGCCGGGCCGGATCGTAACGCCATGGGCTCGGTGCTGGGCGCCTTGTGTGAAGAGCTGGTTCGGGTCAAAGAACGCCTCGACTTGTTCGTACGCAGCGACCGCCAGCACACCAGCGACCTTGATGCACTGCTGGCGCCGTTGCGGCAGATCGCCGACACCCTGGCGGTGCTGGGCTTCGGCCAGCCGCGTAAAGTCATCATCGACCAACTCGCCGTGGTGCTGAGCCTGGTCCAAGGCCAGCGCGAACCCAATGACGCTGTATTGATGGATGTCGCCGGCGCCTTGCTCTACGTCGAAGCCACGTTGGCGGGCATGGTTGGCACCGTCGAACCGGAAAGCCGCGAAGAAAGCCGCTTGCCCACCACCGACCTGACGCAGATCCACCAGTTGGTTATCCGTGAGTCCTGCCAGTGCCTCAAGCAGGCCAAGGAACTGGTGATCGACTGCATCGAAGCCGATTGGGATCGCCAGCGCCTGGAGTCCTTGCCGGAGCTGCTGAGCCAGGTGCGTGGCGCCCTGGCGATGATCCCGTTACCCCGCGCGGCAAGCCTGATGCGCGGCTGCACCGATTACGTCGACGAGCAGTTGATGGGCAACGATGCACCGCCTTCCGAGATGCAACTGGCGCATTTCGCCGACGTGATCAGCAGCCTGGAATATTACCTGGAGCGCATGCTCCAGGACCCGGATGCGGCGGGTGAGCGTGTGCTGGAATTGGCCACCCAAGGCTTGGCTGCACTGGGTTACCTGCCCGACGAAAAACCCTGGCGCCAGGCCTTGGTCGTACCGGATGGCGCGCTCTCGGTCGAGGTTACGCCGAGCCAATCGCAGTTCGACGCACTCGCCAGCCCAACGTCGCGGCTGAACCCGCCGGCCCTGCAGCGCCCTGGCAGCCTGTTGCCGCCGCCGGCCGATGAAGAGCCTATCGATGATGAACTGCGCGAAGTCTTCCTTGAGGAGACCGACGAAGTCCTCGAGGTGCTGCACCGTTACCTGCCTAACAGCGCGGACAAGACCGCTCAGGCCGAAATGCGCCGCGCCTTCCACACCCTCAAAGGCAGCGGGCGCATGGTGCGCGCCCTGGTCTTGGCGGAGTTGGCCTGGGCTGTGGAGAACCTGCTGAACCGTGTGCTGGAACGCAGCGTGACCCTCGGTCCGGATGTGCAGCAGGTGCTGGATGAAGCGGTGGCCTTGCTGCCGGAGTTGATCGCTGACTTTGCCATCGACGACCAGCGTCAACGCGATGAAGTCGACGCCCTGGCCGCCCGTGCCCACGCCTTGGCCAGCGGTACACCCGCGCTGGCCGCCGAGCCTCATGATCCGATGCTGCTGGAGATTTTCCGCAACGAAGCCCAAAGCCATCTGGACAGCCTCAACCACTTCCTGCAACAGGCCGCCGAGCATGTGCCGCTGCAAGTCAGCGATGAACTGCAACGCGCCCTGCACACCCTCAAGGGCAGCGCCTATATGGCTGGCGTGCTGCCCATTGCCGAGCTGGCGCGCCCGCTCGACCACCTGACCCGCGAGTACAAGGCCCACCGCCTGCCGCTGGACCTGGACGAAGTGGAGTTGTTGCTGGAAGCCGAAGGACTGTTCCAGCGGGGTCTACGGGATCTGGAGAGCGATCCCCTGGCGCCGATCAACGGTGCAGAGGACTTGATCAGCCGCACCCAACGTTTGCTGGATCAGCAACTTGAAGCACTGCTCGACGTGCGCATCAAGCGCGATCCACAACTGATCGCCAACTTCCTGGCCCAGGGCATGGACATCCTGCTCGACGCCGAGAGCCTGCTGCGTCGCTGGCAACAACACCCCGGCGATCGCCAGGAACTCACTGCGCTGCTGGATGAATTGACCACGTTGGGGGAGGGCGCGCACGTTGCCGACCTGTACGCCATCGACGCACTCTGCGAAGCCTTGCTCGATCTGTACGGCGCCGTTGAGGAAAGCAGCCTGGCGGTCAGCGAGCGGTTTTTCCATGAGGCCGAACAGGCCCATGAAGCGCTGATCAGCATGCTCGACCAACTGGCCGCCGGCCAGGAAATCAGCCCGGCGCCGGCTCGTGTCCAAGCCCTGCGTGAGCTGCTGGATGAAGCCCTCGACCCGTCCGCCACCGGCCTGATCAAAAGCGATGGCAGCCGTGCGCTGAGCATTGCCGAACTGGGCGCCGCCACACAGCAGTTGGATCACCAAACGGCGATGGACGACGAGATCGTCGAGATCTTCCTCGAAGAAGCCGTGGACATCCTCGACAGCGCCGGGCAGTCGCTCAAGCGCTGGTTGCTGGAGCCCGACAACGCCGCGCCGCTGTCGTCGTTGCAACGCGATCTGCACACCCTCAAGGGCGGTGCGCGCATGGCTGAAATCGAGCTGATTGGCGACCTGGCCCACGAGTTGGAATGCCTGTATGAAGGGCTGGTGGACCGCCGCTACAGCTACTCTGCCGAACTGTCCCACGTGCTGATGGCCAGCCATGAGCGCCTCGCCTTGCAGCTTGAAGAACTGCACCATCACCAGCCCCTGAGCGATAGCGCGGAGCTGATCGCCAGGGTGCGCGCACTGCGCCAAGGCAGCGCGCCAGCGGCACCGGTCGCCGCGCCGCCCGCGTCCGGCGCCGACCCTGAGCTGCTGGATATCTTCCTCGAAGAGGCCGCAGACATCCTCGACAGCTCCAGTGCTGCGCTGTCGCGCTGGCAGGCCGAGCCCGGCAATCGCCAGGAAGTGGAGACCCTGCTGCGCGACCTGCACACCCTCAAGGGCGGCGCGCGCATGGTTGAGATTGCGCCCATTGGCGACCTGGCCCATGAGCTGGAATTTCTGTATGAAGGCCTGTCCGCCGGATTGCTCGCGCCATCCTCGGAGTTGTTCGCGTTGCTGCAAGGCTGCCATGACCGCCTGGCGCAGATGATCGACGCGGTGGCGGACGGCTTGCCGGTCGGCTCGGTGGACAAGCTCATCGAGCGCATCAAAAGCCTGGTGCACCCGAGCGATGAGCCCGTGACGCCATTGGCGTTGCCGGCGGGCAAGGCGGAGGCCGTGGTCGATCCGATGGCCGACATGGTGAAGATCTCTGCCGAGCTGCTCGACGACCTGGTCAACCTGGCCGGTGAAACCTCGATCTTCCGTGGCCGCATCGAACAGCAAGTCAACGACGCACGCATCGCCCTGACCGAAGTGGAAACTACGATTGAGCGCATGCGCGACCAACTGCGTCGCCTCGACACCGAAACCCAGGGTCGTATCCTCAGCCGCCAGCAAGCCGAGGCTGAGCGCCTGGGCTATGAAGACTTCGACCCGCTGGAAATGGACCGTCATTCGCAGTTGCAGCAACTGTCTCGCGCGTTGTCCGAATCTGCCTCTGACCTGCTCGACCTCAAGGACACCCTTGAGCGCCGCAACGAAGACGCCCACGACCTGCTGCAGCAGCAGGCACGCATCAACACCGAGTTGCAGGAAGGCCTGATGCGCACGCGCATGGTGCCGTTCGAACGCATGCTGCCGCGCCTCAAGCGCATCGTGCGCCAAGTGGCGGGGGAGCTGGGCAAAGACGTGGAGTTCATTGTCGGCAATGCCGAGGGCGAGATGGACCGCAACGTACTGGAGCGCATGGCCGCGCCGCTGGAACACATGCTGCGCAACGCCGTCGACCATGGCCTGGAGTCCCGCGATGCACGGCTGCTGGCCGGCAAGCCGGAGAAAGGTCGCATCACCCTGGACCTGACCCACGAAGGCGGCGACATCGTCTTCGACATGCGCGACGACGGCGCGGGTGTGCCGCTGGAGGCGGTGCGGCGCAAGGCGATCAAGCGTGGTTTGCTCGATCCCAATCAGGAGATCAGCGACCGCGACGTGTTGCAGTTCATCCTGCAACCGGGCTTCTCCACGGCGGAAAAGATCACGCAGATTTCCGGGCGTGGTGTGGGTATGGACGTGGTGCATGAGGAAGTGCGTCAGTTGGGCGGTTCGATGTTCATCGACTCGACGCCGGGTATGGGCGTGCACTTCCGTATTCGCCTGCCGTTCACCGTGTCGGTCAACCGCGCGCTGATGGTGCAATGTGCGGACGACCAATATGCGATCCCGCTCAACACCATCGAAGGCCTGGTGCGTGTGTTGCCCCATGAGCTGGCGGGGCACTACCAGCAAGATCCACCGCGTTATGAATACGCCGGCCAGCGTTACGAGCTGTTTTACCTGGGCGACCTGTTGCACACCGTCAGCCGCCCGAAACTGTTGGGCCAATATCAACCGGTCCCGGTACTGCTGGTGCAATGCAACGAGCGGCGCGTGGCGATCCATGTGGACGCCATGGCCGGCACGCGGGAAATCGTGGTCAAGGGCCTGGGGCCGCAGTTTGCCGGCGTGCAGGGTTTGTCTGGCGCGACGATTCTGGGCGATGGCCGCGTGGTGTTGATCATCGACTTGCTGGCGCATATCCGCGCCCGCCCAGCGGCCTTGCCGGCGCAGTCAGTGGATGCGCCGCTGATCCTCAACGACCCGCTGAAAAAGCGTCCGTTGCTGGTGCTGGTGGTGGACGACTCGGTCACTGTGCGCAAAGTCACCAGCCGCCTGCTGGAACGCAACGGCATGAACGTGCTCACCGCCAAAGACGGCATCGACGCCCTCGCCGTGCTGGAAGAGCACACCCCGGACCTGATGCTGCTCGACATCGAAATGCCGCGCATGGACGGCTTCGAAGTCGCCACCCAAGTGCGCAACGACCCCCGGCTGATGCGCCTGCCGATCATCATGATCACCTCGCGCACCGGCCAGAAACACCGCGACCGCGCCATGGCCATCGGCGTGAATGACTACCTCGGCAAGCCGTACCAGGAATCGGTGCTGCTCGAAAGCATCGCCTACTGGAGCAAGTCCCATGCTTGACCACCGCACCAGCCAACTCACCGGCCTGCTGCTGCCCCTGGCCGACCGCCATCTGGTGCTGCCCAACGTCGCCATCGCCGAACTGATCGACTTTCAGCGCGGCGAACCGGCCAGCGATGCACCGCCGTGGTATTTGCGGCAAGTGACCTGGCGCGATCGGCAAATCCCGTTGATCAGCTTTGAAGCGGTGTGCGGTGAAGCCAGCGTGACCGGCGAACGCTCGCGGATAGTGGTGTTGAACGCGCTGGGTGGGCGGCCGACACTGAAGTTTATTGCGCTGGTGATCCAGGGGATTCCCCGGTCGTACAAGCTTGATAGTGAATTGAGCTACGTGGACGTGCCGCTGTGCCCGCTGGAGCTGGCGGCGGTGCAGGTGGGGGAGCATGTGGCGAAGGTGCCGGATCTGATGGGGCTTGAGGCCCTGCTGGTCGAATCCGGTTTGGCATAGATCCCTGTAGGAGCCGGCTTGCCGGCGATGACGGTCTGCCAGCCCACTCATTAACAAATGACCCACCGCTATCGCTGGCAAGCCAGCTCCTACACTAAATCGCGCTCGTTCCCAGGCTCTGTGTGGAGAAAACCAATATGTCGGAACGGGATGGAGTTGTTGTAGGCAAGTTCTGTATCTGGATTGCGCGGGATGTTCAGTGCCAGGTGGGGTGCTAGGTTCAGCGCTCCTCACAGCCAGCAAGGATTCGCAAATGGCCGTACCGTTAATGCCGCCGGGTGTTTCTCTTCTCGAAAATATGGCGACCGCCAAGTGTAAAGGCACTCATCTCCAGCCAGGCTCGGCATTCGCTTATTCCTGGTTTTACTCACAGGTCAGGGCTGCCGGCCCATGGAACTACAAGAAGCGAGGGCGTCAGTACGAAGCTTTTGGTAACTTCAATTATGGTGCTACAGGTACGGTGCTGGGCATTCCCGAGCATGTTCTGTTACGGGCAGCAGGTGTTGCTCAAGCATTCGCAAAAACCACCAAGCCGGAATTTGGATCATGGTGGGGCGCAGACCCTTTTGGCGATGATCCTCGAGATCAATATTGGATAAGGAGGGGTATTGAGTATGCAATTTCTCAGGGCTACTAAGGGCCTCTTGCCGGTCCTGCGCAACTGCCTGCTGGTAGCCTGCCTGATTTATATCGGGGGCAATTGGATCATGTCATCCGGTACACCGGATTTGGACGAAGTGGTTTTGAAACACTCCTTGGGCAACGGCAGCTCAATTTATGGAGCACGTGACGGTCAGGGCGGCGCGACAGTGGGATTTTCCTACAGGTACTACGTTCATAAAGACTTAGGTAGTGATCGGGAGATACTGACAGCGCTGGTTTCGGCACATCCCTTTTTGAAAACCAAAGCGCCGGATGTTCAAGTGACCCGGCAGGATGGCGTCATCCACCTCACTGTTCGTGGTGAGGTTTATGAGTACCGCAGCTATCCGCTTGAAGGTTTGGGGGCTGTGAGAGTAGACATGAAGTTGTAGACCGGCTGGCTTCGGATTTTTCCTGCAAGATTTTGGGCTGTGCATGAACTTGTCGCGTGCCGTCAGCGCGCCTAGTCTTCGTCCTGTCATCGCAAAAAACGGTGACACGGACGTGCAAGTCCGACGAAACTGTTTAGGCGTACGAACGCCCAGCCATCCAACGGGCGTTTTTTGTGCTCGCTGCTTTATGGCGGCTGCGCGCAGGAGGTCTTCGGACCTGCTGGGTGTCCTAAACAGGCCCGGTCTTGCACACCTGCGCACGGTCGCCACCCTCATTCGCGTGCAAGCGAACGGTGGCGCTCCTTACTCACTGTTTAGGAGCTTCATCAGGGCCAAACCTACCCCCAACCCGCCGCTCTTCACCGTAAACCCGCACGAAAACACCGAAACCCTGCTGGTCAACGCCAGCGAAACCCTGTCCTCCCTCAACGCACTGACCTGCAATCTCGCTTTCGACCTGGACACCTCCCAGCGCGCGATCATGCTCGGGATTCAGCAAATGGCAGAGTTGGGTCAGTTGTTGGTTGATAGAGCGTTGGAGCAAGTCAGCCCATCGCCAGCCTCTTGAAGCGGTCCTAAACAGGGACTGATTGTTCCCTGATTGGGACCGCTATTTAACCAACACCATCGATCAAATGTGGGAGCTGGCTTGCCTGCGATGGCGGAGTACCAGTCGACTTATCGCCAGATGACACACCGCTATCGCAGGCAAGCCAGCTCCCACATTTTGATGTCATCAGGCTCACGATCAGCATTCGCACGGACTTCGTTACTCCAGCCGTAATAATCCGCCGCCGAGCTTGATTGATGGCCCTCTGAATCACTCCTAAGGTACAGCCCACGACAGCAAACCCGTGGAGCGACCATGACAACAACAATCACCCCCGACTCGCGCTGGACGCGGCGGCGCGACGAGAAGCAGCGGCGGCTCGGGCTGGTCAAACAGTTTGCAGACGGCGCGGTGCTACCCAGCGACAGGATCGTCGAGGCGCTTGAGGCGTTGATCCTCCCCGGCGACCGCGTTGTACTGGAAGGCAACAACCAGAAACAGGCGGATTTCCTCTCGCGCTCCCTCGCCAAAGCCGACCCGTCCAAGCTCCACGATTTGCACATGATCATGCCCAGCGTCGGCCGTTCCGAGCACCTGGACCTGTTTGAAAAAGGCATCGCCCGCAAGCTGGATTTCTCCTTCGCCGGTACCCAATCCCTGCGCATCAGCCAATTGCTGGAAGACGGTCTGCTGGAAATCGGCGCGATCCACACCTACATCGAACTCTATGCGCGGCTGGTGGTGGATCTGATCCCCAACGTGGTGCTTTCCGCCGGGTTCATGGCCGACCGCGCCGGCAATATCTACACCGGCGCCAGCACTGAAGACACCCCGGCGCTGATCGAGCCCGCCGCGTTCAGCGATGGCATCGTGATCGTGCAGGTCAACCAGTTGGTGGATGACGTCACCGATTTGCCGCGCGTGGATATCCCGGCGAGCTGGGTGGATTTTGTGGTGGTGGCCGACAAGCCGTTCTATATCGAGCCGCTGTTCACTCGCGACCCGCGCCATATCAAGCCGGTGCACGTGTTGATGGCAATGATGGCGATCCGTGGCATCTACGAAAAACACAATGTGCAGTCGCTTAACCATGGCATCGGCTTCAACACCGCCGCCATCGAGTTGATCCTGCCGACCTACGGTGAATCCCTTGGCCTTAAGGGCAAGATCTGCCGCAACTGGACCCTCAACCCGCACCCCACGCTGATTCCTGCAATTGAAAGCGGCTGGGTGGAAAGTGTGCATTGCTTCGGCACCGAACTGGGCATGGAGAACTACATCGCCGCACGGCCGGATGTGTTCTTCACCGGCCGCGACGGCTCGATGCGTTCCAACCGGATGTTTTGTCAACTCGCCGGCCAATACGCGGTGGACCTGTTTATCGGTGCGACGCTGCAAGTCGACGGTGACGGCCATTCCTCTACCGTGACCCGTGGCCGCCTCGCTGGGTTTGGTGGCGCACCGAACATGGGGCACGACCCGCGCGGTCGCCGCCATGGCACGCCGGCGTGGCTGGATATGCGCCACGACGATGCGCCCGAAGCCTTGTTGGAGCGCGGCAAAAAACTTGTGGTGCAAATGGTCGAGACCTTCCAGGAAGGCGGCAAACCCACCTTCGTCGACACCCTCGATGCTGTGGAAGTCGCCCGCAAAAGCGGCATGCCCCTGGCGCCGATCATGATCTACGGCGATGACGTCACCCACTTGCTCACCGAAGAGGGCATTGCCTATCTGTACAAGGCGCGCTCCCTGGAAGAACGCCAGGCGATGATCGCTGCCGTTGCAGGCGTCACCGCCATCGGCATGCGCCACAACCCCAAGGACACCGCGCGCATGCGCCGCGAAGGGTTGATTGCCTTGCCCGAAGACTTGGGCATCCGCCGCACCGACGCCACCCGCGAACTGTTGGCCGCCAAAAGCGTGGCCGACCTGGTGGACTGGTCCGGTGGCCTGTACAACCCGCCCGCCAAATTCAGGAGCTGGTAAATGCGCGCACTCAAACTGCATGAATTGAGCCTCGCTGAACGCCTGGCGGACATGGCCGTCGATGCGCTAATCGATGAAGCGGACCTGTCGCCCAAACCTGCCTTGGTGGACCGTCGCGGCAACGGCGCCCATAGCGATCTGCACCTGGGCCTGATGCACGCCTCGGCGTTGTCGCTGTGGCCGATGTTCAAGGAGATGGCTGAAGCCGCGATTGAGTTCGGTGAAGTCGGCTTGCCCCTGCGCGAAGCCCTCGGCCGTATCGGGCGTGAAGGTGAGCAAGCAATGCTCGTCACCACCCACGGCGTGAATACCCATCGCGGCGCGATCTGGGCCCTCGGTTTACTCACCGCAGCGGCGGCGCTGGAGCCACGCGCCATCACCCTGAACGCCGCCAGATTAGCCTTGCTGAATGACCGCTATGCCCCGCAACCGATGAGTCACGGCGCCCAGGTTGCCCAGCGCTACGGCGCACGCGGTGCCCGTGAAGAAGCCCAGTTGGGCTTTCCCTCGGTGGTGCAACGTGGCTTGCCGCAACTGCATAAAAGCCGCCAGCAAAATGCAGGCGAACAGAACGCCCGCCTGGACGCCTTGCTGGCGATCATGACCGAACTGGCCGACACCTGCGTGCTTTACCGCGCCGGTCCCGAAGGCCTGCTAGCGATGCAGCAGGGCGCTCAAGCGGTACTCGATGCAGGTGGCAGCGCAACGCTGGCCGGGCGTCGCCAATTGCATGAGTTAGACCTTCAACTGCTGGCCCTGAATGCCTCCCCCGGCGGCGCCGCCGACCTGTTGGCCGCCTGCCTGTTTATCGACCGCCTCGACGGAGCGTTGTGATGGAAACCTTATCCTTTGAATTCCCCGCCGGGCAGCCGCCAAAAGGCCGTGCGCTGGTGGGTTGCGTCGGCTCGGGCGACCTGGAGGTGCTGCTGGAACCGGGCACGCCGGGCACGCTGACCATCCAGGTGCAGACCTCGGTGAATGGTGCCGAGCAACGCTGGCAGCATCTGTTCGAGCGCATCTTCCAGGAGCAGACCCCGCCGGCCTTGAACATTGATATCCACGACTTCGGTGCCACCCCCGGCGTGGTGCGTTTGCGCCTGGAGCAGGGTTTCGAGGAGATCGGCCATGACTGACTTACTCGCCAAACACAGCTTCGTTGAGCTGGGTGCTCGGCAGCGGGCCAAGGCGTTGCTGGACGCCGGTTCCTACCGCGAATTGATCGACCCGTTCCAGCGCGTCATGTCGCCGTGGCTCAGTCGCCAAGGTGTAGTGCCGCAGGCCGATGACGGTGTGGTGATCGCCAAGGGCAGCATCGACGGAAAGCCTGTGGTGGTTGCCGCCATTGAAGGCAACTTCCAGGGCGGCAGCCTCGGCGAAGTCGGCGGCGCAAAAATCGCTGGCGCCTTGGAGCTGGCGGCCGAGGACAATCGCAAGGGCATTCCCACCCGCGCCGTGCTGCTGCTGGAAACCGGTGGCGTGCGCTTGCAGGAAGCCAACCTGGGCCTGGCGGCCATCGCGGATATCCACGCGGCGATTGTCGACCTGCGCCAACACCAACCGGTGATAGGCGTGGTGGCGGGCAGTGTCGGTTGCTTTGGCGGCATGTCGATCGCGGCCGGGTTGTGCAGTTACCTTGTTGTCACCCGCGAAGCACGCCTGGGTTTGAATGGCCCGCAAGTCATCGAACAGGAAGCGGGGCTTGAGGAGTACGACTCCCGCGACCGGCCTTTCATCTGGAGCCTGACCGGCGGTGAGCAACGCTTCAACAGCGGCTTGGCCGATCGCTATGTCGCTGACGATGTGGCCGAGATTCAACAGACCGTCAGCGCATTGCTGCAACAAGGCCTGCCCACCCAACAACGCAGTCGTCAGGCCGACTATTACCTGGCGCGCTTGGCCGAACTGGACGCAACGCCGCAAATCGACCCGGCGACGGTACGCGCGCTGTTTCAAGGAGATCGCTCATGAGAGGTTTGCAGTGGTTCAACGCATTGAGTGCCGGAGCGACAGCCGTTGAGGGTTTGCCACACTCGTTGAAAGTCGCCGAGGGTGTGTTGGCTGAACAACCCGTGCGCTATATCGCTGTGGTCACCGACGCGCAAAACCGCTTCCCCCGCGCACGCAACGGCGAAGTCGGCCTGCTGGAAGGCTGGGGTCTGGCGAAGGCCGTCGATGAAGCCATCGCCCTTGGCGACAAGCACCCGATCATCGCCATCGTCGATGTACCGAGCCAAGCCTATGGCCGTCGCGAAGAAGCCCTCGGCGTCCACCAGGCCTTGGCCGCCGCCGCCGACAGCTATGCCCGTGCGCGTCTGGCGGGGCACCCGGTGATTGCGCTGTTGGTCGGCAAGGCCATGTCCGGTGCGTTTCTCGCTCATGGGTACCAAGCCAATCGCCTGATTGCCCTGCGCGATCCCGGTGTGATGGTGCACGCCATGGGCAAGGCCTCGGCCGCGCGCGTGACGCTGCGCAGCGTTGAAGAGTTGGAAGCCCTGGCCGCCAGCGTGCCGCCCATGGCCTACGACATCGACAGTTACGCCAGCCTGGGGTTGCTGTGGGAAACCTTGTCGGTCAGCCAGATTGAACAGCCCACGCCGGAGGATGTGGCGCGGGTCAGCGATTGCCTGGTAAGTGCGATCAAGGATATTGGCAGCACCGACTTGAGCGGCCGCCTTGGTGCGACCAACCGCGCGGCTTCCAGCCACGTGCGCCAACTGCTGCGGGAACAATGGTGAGCGCCCACGACTTGCTCTGGGGCATGACCCCGGCGCATCTACCTGCTGACGCTCCGGCGTGGGCGGTGGAGGCAGTAGGCACGGTGGTGGTGCGTCGTGCCACCGTCACGCCGGGCTGGGTCGCGGTAGGCGTGCGCGGGCGTTTGCGCGAGCAGCGGTTTGCCGCCGAAATGCCGATTGCCGCGGTGCAGCGGCGAGTAACGCCGGAAGCGCTGCGTGATGTTGCCTCGACACGGGACTTACCGGCCTTGCAGGCACTGGAACAACTGCGGCCGGTGCTGGCGCCCTTGAATTGGGGGGTTACGGGCAGCGCGGGTTTTGAGCTGGCCACGGGCATTGAAGCGCTGCATGCCCAGAGCGATCTGGACCTGATTCTGCGCACGCCCGAGCCGCTGGATCGCAACGATGCACGCGACTTGCTGGCAGCCTTGGACAAAGCCGCGTGCGCTGTGGATATGCAACTGCAAACACCTTTCGGCGCTATCGCCCTGCGCGAATGGGCCGGTCCATCGCGGCGGGTGCTGTTGAAAACGGTCAGCGGTGCGCACCTCGTCCTCGACCCTTGGCAGGCCGTAGCATGAGCAGCCTTCTTGTCTTCCCCGGCCAGGGCGCCCAACGCCCCGGCATGCTCCAGGCGTTGCCGGCCGATGTGTTGGAACACGCCAGCGAAGCCTTGGGTGAAGACGTTCGTGCATTGGATTCGGCGCACGCCCTGGCGAGTACTCGCGCCGTGCAGCTTTGCCTGCTGATCGCCGGCGTGGCCCACGCCCGCTTGCTGCAGCACACGCCGGATTACGTCGCAGGGCTGTCCATCGGTGCTTACCCGGCAGCGGTGATTGCCGGTGCGCTGGATTTCGCCGACGCTCTCAAGCTGGTCAGCCTGCGCGGCGAGCTGATGCACAACGCTTATCCACAGGGCTACGGCATGACCGCGATCATCGGCCCGGAGTTATCCACCGTCGAAAACCTGCTGGCCGAAATCCACAGCCCCGAAACCCCGGTGTACCTGGCCAATATCAACGCCGACAACCAGACGGTGATCGCCGGCAGCGACCAGGCCATGAGGCTTGTCGCCAGTCGCATCAAAGGCAACGGCATCGCCAAGCGACTGGCTGTCAGCGTGCCGTCTCATTGCGCGTTGCTGGAGCAGCCAGCCCAGGCTTTGGCGCACGCCTTCGTGCCGCTCAAGGCACCGCGTATCACCTACCTGAGCAGCACCCGTGCGCGGCCGATCCACAACCCCGAACAATTGCGCGACGACCTGGCCTTCAACATGTGTCGCATCGTCGACTGGCGCGGCACCGTGCAAAGCGCCTACGAGCGCGGCGTGCGCCTGCAAATCGAACTGCCGCCCGGCGCCGTGCTCACTGGTCTGTCACGCCGCGTATTCGAACAAGGCACGGTGATCGCCTGCGAAGGCGCGCGCCTGGACACCTTGCAGGCCCTGCTGCAAGAGGAGGAGCGCCGCCACCGATAAAGCATCACCCAAGGCTTTCGAAGCACAACAACAACAATTTCGATCGAGCACTTTGAGGACAACAACAATGATTATCTACGGTGTGGCATTGCTGGCGATCTGCACGCTCGCGGGCGTGATCATGGGCGACATGCTTGGCGTGTTGCTGGGCGTCAAATCCAACGTGGGCGGGGTGGGGATCGCGATGATCCTGCTGATCTGCGCCCGCCTGTGGATGCAAAAGCGCGGCGGCATGACCAAGGATTGCGAAATGGGCGTGGGCTTCTGGGGCGCGATGTACATCCCCGTGGTGGTGGCGATGGCTGCGCAACAAAACGTGGTCACCGCCCTGCACGGTGGGCCGGTGGCGGTGCTCGCCGCGATTGGGTCGGTGGTGGTATGTGGTTGCACCATCGCCCTGATCAGCCGCACGCACAAGGGCGAACCCTTGCCCGATGAAGAGCCGCTGATCGCACCAGTAGGAGGTCGCTGATATGTGGGATCTCATTGAAAAAGGTTTGGAACACAACGGCCTGATCACCGCGTTTGCCTTCGTTGGCGTGGTCATGTGGATTTCGGTGGTGCTGTCCAAGCGCCTGACCTTCGGGCGCATCCATGGCTCGGCGATAGCCATTGTCATCGGCCTGGTCTTGGCCTGGGTCGGCGGCACGATCACCGGCGGCCAGAAAGGCCTGGCGGACCTGGCGCTGTTCTCCGGCATCGGCCTGATGGGCGGCGCGATGCTGCGCGACTTCGCCATCGTCGCCACCGCGTTTGAAGTGCAAGCCACTGAGGCGCGCAAGGCCGGGATGATCGGTGTGGTTGCGCTGCTGTTGGGCACGATCCTGCCGTTTATCGTCGGTGCGAGCATGGCCTGGGCCTTTGGTTATCGCGATGCGATCAGCATGACCACCATCGGTGCGGGTGCCGTGACCTATATCGTCGGCCCAGTGACCGGTGCGGCGATTGGCGCGACGTCGGATGTGATGGCGCTGTCGATTGCCACCGGGTTGATCAAGGCGATTCTGGTGATGGTCGGTACGCCTGTGGCGGCGCGCTGGATGGGCTTGGATAACCCGCGTTCGGCGATGGTGTTTGGTGGGTTGGCCGGCACGGTGAGCGGCGTGACCGCTGGCTTGGCTGCGACAGATCGGCGGTTGGTGCCGTATGGCGCGCTGACGGCGACGTTCCACACTGGGCTGGGCTGCCTGCTCGGGCCTTCGTTGCTCTATTTCATCGTGCGCGGGTTGGTCGGTTGATTTGAATCGTCTGTGAGGGCCCTATCGCAGGCAAGCCAGCTCCCACATTTGAATGTGTTCACAGATCAAAATGTGGGAGCGGGCTTGCCCGCGATAGCGGTTTGTCAGACTGTCGCTTGGCGATTGGCATACATCCGACACTCCGCCAACAACGCCAGCAAGTTCGGGTCACGCTCCTTGGCCTTCAAGAACACCACGCCAATATGCTGCTGCAACCGGTACCGGGGTTGCAGCGGTATCAACTTCACGCGGTTCTCATACACCGCGGCAATCCTGCCCGGCAACAGCGCATAACCCACGCCTGAACTGACCATGCTCAACAGCGTGAAGATGTCATTGACCTGCATCGCCACCTTCGGCTCGAACCCCGCCTGTTTGAACACGCGATTGCCATCCTGGTGCGTGGCGAAGCCTTGGGTGAGGGTGATGAAGGTTGCGTCGCGCACATCCGCCAGGTCGATCTGTTGATCGCGGTCGAACGGTGAATCCGCCGGGGTGGCGAGGAAGATATCGTCGGAGAACAAGGCAATCTGTTCGCAGTCCGGGTCGTTGGCGTGCTCGTCGAGGGAGATGAGGATCGCGTCCACTTCCATGTTCTTGAGCTTGTAGAGCAGGTCGAAGTTGGAGCCCAGGATCAGGTCGATATTGAGTTCGCTGCGGCGGATCTTCAGGCCCATGATCAGCTGCGGCACGGTCTTCACCGTCAGCGAGTACAGTGAGCCGAGCTTGAAGCGTTCGGCCGAGAAGCCGGCCGCTTCGCGGGTGAGGCGTACGCTGTCGACCACATCGGCCACCAGCTTCTGTGCGCGTTCTTCCAAGACGTAGGCGCTTTCCAGCGGCGTGAGGTTGCGCCCTTCGTGCTTGAACAGCGGGCAGCGCAGGGCATTTTCCAGGGAATGGATGGCGCGGTGCACGCTGACGTTGCTGGTTTGCAGCTCGGCGGCAGCACGGGCCAGGTTGCCGGTGCGCATGAACGCCAGGAAGATCTCGAGCTTTTTGAGGGTGAATTCTTCGTCGATCAGCATGGCCGTGGCTCTTGTTCGAATACCCTCGATTGTGCCCGCAAAACCGCGCGCCGTCCCCGGAACGTCACACGCCACTTGCACTCTTATGCGCAAGGCTGGACGCTTGCCCATCAGCCCTTAACGGTTACAGGAGGTCAGCGGCACATGTACCACGGGGAACGATTCAACGCTTGGAGCCATTTGCTCGGTGCAGTCGCGGCGTGTATTGGCGCCGTATGGATGTTGGTAGTGGCAAGCCTGGACGGCAGCCCCTGGAAGATCGTCAGCGTGGCGATTTATGGCTTTACGCTGATGGTGCTGTACAGCGCGTCCACGGTGTACCACAGCGTGCGTGGGCGTCGAAAAGAGATCATGCAAAAGGTTGATCACTTTTCGATCTACCTGCTGATCGCCGGCAGTTACACGCCCTTCTGCCTGGTGACCTTGAGAGGGCCGTGGGGCTGGACGCTGTTTGGCATCGTGTGGGGGCTGGCGGTGATTGGCATCCTGCAGGAGATCAAGCCGCGCTCCGAGGCGCGCATCCTGTCGATCGTGATTTACGCGGTGATGGGCTGGATCGTGCTGGTGGCGGTCAAGCCGCTGCTCGCCGCATTGGGCACGGCGGGGTTTATCTGGCTGGCGTCGGGCGGCGTTTTATACACCGTCGGCATCATCTTTTTTGCCTTGGAGGATCGCCTTCGCCACTCCCATGGGATCTGGCATTTGTTTGTGATCGGCGGGAGTTTGCTGCACTTCGTGGCGATCATGCATTACGTCCTATAAACGCTCCAGAAGCTCACGGGCTCGGTGGCCAAAAATCTGCAGCAGATTGGCCAGCATGTGCGGCGGTGGTTCATCGGCGCGGGTGAGGGCGTACAGGGTAATCGGCAGCGGCGGCGTGAGTGTGCGGATGCACGTGGTGGCTGTCGAGGCACCGAGGGCAGTAAAGGGGTCGATTACTGTGAGGCCGGCGCCGGACTCCACCATGGCGCGGGCCAGGGAGTAGGTTTGTACGGAGATCGTCACCCGCGGCGGTGGGTCGACGTTTTCCAGGTAACTGTCGAGTTTCGCTGCCAGCGGGTCGGCGCTGGAAAGACCAATCAATGCGGTGCCTGCCAGGTCCGCCAGGGGTAGCGGCTGGCTCAGCTCGGCGTCGGACCAATAGCCTTTGGACGCCAGTGCCACCAGCACACCGTTGGCCAGCACCTGCGTGGTCAACCCCGGATGGCCGGAGAAGTTGAGCGTCAGCGCCAGGTCGATCTCACGCATCAGCAGCTTTTGCACCAACTCTCGGCTGTGGTCGCTGGACAGCTCGCAGGCCATGTCCGGATAGTCGCGCTTCCATTCCAGAATCGCCGGTGGCAGCAACGAAAGGGCCAGCGCCGGGATCGCGCCAATGCGTACGCTCTGGCCCGGCGCACGGCGCAGACTCTTGGCCAGGCGCCGCACCCCTTGCAGGCTTTCGGTGACTTTCTCCACTTCGCTTTCCAGCGCCAGGGCTTCCGGGGTGGGCTGCAATTTGCCGCGTACCCGCAAGAACAGGGGGAAGCCCAGCTGCAATTCGGCGTGTTGCAACACCTTGGTCACTGCCGGTTGCGACACGTGCAGCAACTGCGCGGCGGCGCTGACGGAGCCGGTTTGGCGGATGGCCTGGAAGATTTCGATATGACGCAAGCGCATGGCAAGTCCATAACCTTTGTTTATAGGTTAGCCATCTTTATTCATTGTCGGCGACCTGTCACCTGCCCCTAGGCTTGAGGCCTCTTGATTCAACGGCGGGTGGCGGCAATGGTGTGCATCATCGGGGGTGGAGTGATTGGTCTGGCCAGCGCCTATGCGTTGGTGCGTGCAGGTCATGAGGTGACGGTGATCGATGCGCGCCAGACCCTGGGCAGCGAGACCAGCTTTGCCAACGGTGGGCAGCTGTCTTATCGCTACGTCGCGCCACTGGCCGATGCCGGTGTGCCGCTGCAAGCCATTGGTTGGTTGTTGCGAGGTGACTCGCCCTTGAAGCTGCGCCCGCGTCTCGACCCGCAACAGTGGCGCTGGATGGCGGCGTTTCTCGGTGCCTGCCGTGGCTCGGTGAACAAACGCAACGCCGCGCACCTGCTGCGCCTGGCATCCCTGAGCCAGGACACCCTGCAGCAGTGGCGTGACGAAGATCACCTGGATGGCTTCGATTGGCGGCGCAACGGCAAGCTGGTGACCTTCCGCAATGCCGGCTCTTTTGAACAGGCGCGCAGCAAGGTCGCCGATATCCTGCAACAGCAAGTGCTTTCGGCCGCCGATTGCGCACGCTTGGAACCCGCGCTGGCGGGCGGTGGTTTTGTCGGCGGGATCTACACGCCCAATGAGGAGGTCGGTGATTGTCATGCGTTCTGCCAGCAGTTGGCGGCGCGGTTGGAAGCGTCGGGACGATGCCGATTTTTGCTGGGTCGCAAGGTCACCGGCATTCGTCAGGCTGGCGGAGTGGTGCAGGCCATCGAGTTGGGCGATGAGGTCATGCCGGTCGAGCATCTGGTGCTGGCGGCCGGGTATCGCAGCGCCGAGTTGGGGGTGCCGTTGCCGCTGTACCCGCTCAAGGGCTACAGCCTCAGCGTGCCGATTGGCACGCAACATCAGGCGCCGAATGTGAGCATCACCGACTACGACCGCAAGATCGTCTACGCGCGTATTGGTGAGCAACTGCGGGTAGCCGCGATGGTGGATATCGTTGGCTTCGACGCCCGCCTTGAACCCAAGCGCCTTGCGTTGATGAAACGTCAGGCTCTGGAGACCTTTCCACTGGCGGGCGATTACACCCATGCGGTGGAGTGGGCCGGTATGCGCCCCGCCACCCCGACTGGCGTACCGCTGATTGGTGCCAGTATGTATCGCAACCTGTGGCTGAACCTTGGCCACGGCGCTCTCGGTTTTACCCTGGCCTGCGGTAGCGGCCAACTGCTGGCCGAGCTGATCAGCCAGCGCGCCCCTTCCATTGATATGCAGGGCCTTGCGCCCCGCGCTGCATGAGGATGCACCGATGACCATCACCCGAATCAGCAGCAATGAACGCCTGAGTAGCGCGGCCATTTTCAAGGACCTGGTGTTTCTCTCGGGCCAAGTGCCCGGTGAAGGCCAGGATGTGGCCACGCAGACCCGCGAAGTGCTGGCCAAGATCGATGCGCTGTTGGCCCAGGCAGGCAGCGACAAGGATCACTTGCTCAACGCGACGATTTACCTGAAAGACATCGGTGCAGGTTTTGCGCCGATGAACGACGAGTGGTCAGCCTGGCTGTCGCCCGGCATGGCGCCAACGCGCACCACCTTGCAAGCAGAACTGGCGCGACCGAGTGTGCTGGTGGAAATCAGTGTGATCGCTGTACGTAAGTAACTTCAAAGACCAACGGAGAATAACAATGAAAAAGATCCTGTTGACCGGCTGCACCCTGGGGCTTTTGTTCAGCGCACAGGCCTATGCGAATCAAGCGCCGCTGGACGGCACGCTGGCCAAGATCGCCAGCGCCAAGTCTATAACCTTGGGCTATCGCGATGCGTCGGTGCCGTTTTCCTATGTGGGGGATCACAGTGGCAAGCCCATGGGCTATTCGGTGGAGCTGGCGAACAAGATCGTCGAGCGCATCCAGCAGAAAACCGGGGTGGCCAAGCTCAATGTGAAGTACAACCTGGTGACTTCCCAGACCCGCATCCCGCTGGTGCAGAACGGCACCGTCGACCTGGAATGCGGCTCCACCGGCGTGACCGCCGAGCGGCAGAAACAAGTGGCGTTTTCCTACGGGTTTATCTACGTGAAGGGGCAATTGCTCACGGCCAAGGACAGCGGCATCAAAGGCTTTCCCGACCTGGCAGGCAAGAACGTGGTGACCACCGCCGGTACCACCAATGAGCGTTTCCTGAAAAGCTACAACGCCGAGCACAAGACCAACATGTTCGTGATCAGCGCCAAGGACCACGGCGAAGCGTTCAAGATGCTCGAAACAGGCCGCGCTGTGGCGTTCTACATGGACGACGCGTTGCTCTACGGCGAGCGCGCCAAGGCCAAGGACCCACACAACTGGGTCGTGGTGGGCGAGGAGCAATCGCGGGAAATCTACAGTTGCATGGTGCGCAAGGGACGACCCGCAGTTTCTGGCGGTGGTCAACGAAACACTCGCCGGCCTGTACAGCAGTGGCGAGATCAACGGGATTTACCAGCGCTGGTTTGAACAGCCGATTCCGCCCAAGGGCCTGAACCTGGAATTCCCGATGACCAGCGAGTTGAAGGCGATCATTGCCAAGCCGGTCAGCGACCCAGTGGAGTAAACCCTAGAAATCGCCCCACAACTGTTGGGCGACTGCCAACGCCACCACCGGCGCCGTCTCGGTACGCAACACCCGCGGCCCGAGGCGGGCGGCGTGGTAGCCAGCGGCTTGGGCGCTGTCGACTTCATTATCGTTCAGCCCACCTTCAGGGCCGATCAGAAAGGCCAGGCTGGAAGGCTTGGCGTGACTGACCATTGGCTCGGCCACCGGGTGCAGCACCAGCTTCAAGTCCGCTTCGGTCTGTTTCAACCAATCCGCCAGCAGTAGCGGTGGGTGAATCACCGGCACCGTGGAGCGCCCGCATTGCTCGCAGGCGCTGATCGCCACCTGGCGCCAGTGCAGCAGGCGTTTGTCGGCGCGTTCGTCCTTGAGGCGCACTTCGCAGCGCTCGCTGAAAATCGGTGTGATGGCGTTGACGCCCAGTTCGGTGGCTTTCTGAATCGCCCAATCCATGCGCTCGCCACGGGACAGGCCTTGGCCGAGGTGGATATGCAGCGGCGATTCGGTCTGGCCGGCGAAGCTTTCGGTGAGCTGCACAGTGACGCGTTTCTTGCCGACCTCCAGCAGGCTGCCCCGGAACTCCTGGCCGGAGCCGTCGAACAATTGCACGGCGTCACCTTCGCCCATGCGCAGTACACGACTGATGTAGTGCGCCTGGGCTTCCGGCAGTTCGTGATCGCCAATGCTCAGCGGGGTGTCGGTGAAAAAGCGGGACAGTCTCATTTCTGTTCTCTGGAAAATGGGAGCGATGGCAAATCCCTGTAGGAGCCGGCAAGCCGGCTCCTACAAGGGGGCTAGCCTGGGTCGCGGAAATCGGGGTGGAAATTGTCTGGAACGGCGACGCTCACTTTGCTATTGGTGGCGATATCGATGCCTTCGCTGGCCACTTCAGCAAGGAAGTCGATCTGCTCCGGCGTAATCACATAGGGTGGCAAGAAGTACACCACGCTGCCCAGAGGCCGCAACAGTGCGCCGCGTTCCAGGGCGTGCTCGAACACCTTCAGGCCACGGCGTTCCTGCCAGGGGTAGGCGGCCTTGGTGGCCTTGTCCTGCACCATTTCGATAGCCAGCACCATGCCGGTCTGGCGCACTTCCGACACGTGCGGATGGTCCACCAGGTGCGCGGTGGCGGTGGCCATGCGCTGGGCCAGGGCCTTGTTGTTCTCGATGACGTTGTCTTCTTCGAAGATATCCAGGGTCGCCAATGCTGCCGCACACGCCAGCGGGTTGCCGGTGTAGCTGTGGGAGTGCAGGAAGGCGCGCAGGGTCGGGTAGTCGTCGTAGAACGCGTCGTACACGTCATCGGTGGTGACTACGGCGGCCAACGGCAGGTAACCGCCGGTGAGGGCCTTGGACAGGCACAGGAAGTCCGGGCGGATGCCGGCCTGCTCACAGGCGAACATGCTGCCGGTGCGACCGAAGCCTACGGCGATTTCGTCGTGTATCAAGTGCACGCCGTAGCGATCGCAGGCTTCGCGCAGCAATCTGAGATACACCGGGTGGTACATGCGCATGCCGCCGGCACCCTGGATCAGCGGTTCGATGATCACGGCGGCGACGGTGTCGTGGTGCTCGGCGAGGGTCTGTTCCATCACCTGGGCCATCGTGCGCGAGTGGTCTTCCCAGCTCACGCCTTCGGGGCGCAGGTAGCAATCGGGGCTTGGCACTTTGATCGTGTCGAGCAGCAGCGCCTTGTAGGTCTCGGTGAACAGCGGCACGTCGCCCACCGACATTGCGGCAATGGTTTCGCCGTGGTAGCTGTTGGTCAGGGTGACGAAGCGCTTTTTATTTGGCAGGCCGCGGTTGAGCCAATAGTGGAAGCTCATCTTCAGCGCGACTTCGATGCAGGACGAGCCGTTGTCGGCATAGAAGCAGCGGGTCAGGCCTTCAGGCGTCATTTGCACCAGGCGCTCGGACAGCTCGATCACCGGCTGGTGGCTGAAACCGGCGAGGATCACATGTTCCAGTTGGTCGACCTGGTCCTTGATGCGCTGGTTGATGCGCGGGTTGGCGTGGCCAAACACGTTGACCCACCAGGAACTGACGGCATCGAGGTAGCGCTTGCCTTCGAAGTCTTCCAGCCACACGCCTTCACCGCGTTTGATCGGGATCAGCGGCAGTTGCTGGTGGTCTTTCATCTGGGTGCAGGGATGCCACAGCACCGCGAGGTCGCGTTGCATCCACTGGTTGTTCAAGCCCATCGGTGATCTCCTCGAAGCGGTCCTGCGGCGGGCGCAGGTAAAACAATCGCGCAAGCCTATGCAATGCATGGCTGTGTCACAAGCCATTACCTATGAATTGACGGTAAAGGCAGGACGGTCTGTCACGTATCTTAGGAATAGTCTTAATCCCTTGTTAATTTATTATGCATAGGCTGTTGATCGTATTTCTCGATATTTCAAAGCGAAATTTTCCGCTTTAATTCGATAGGTAAATCGCTAGTCTTGGGCGCACTACTACGGGATTAAGTACATGCAGTTACGCAATTCACCGGCCCGCTATGGTTGGGTCAGCATGGTTTTGCACTGGGGCGTGGCCCTGGTGGTGTTTGGCTTGTTCGCCCTGGGCCTGTGGATGGTCGGTCTCGACTATTACAGCGCCTGGCGCAAAGACGCGCCGGACTTGCACAAGAGCATTGGCATCACGCTGTTCGCCATCATGCTGGTGCGTATTGTCTGGCGCCTGGTGAGCCCGCCGCCGCCACCGCTGGCCAGCTACAGCCGCATGACCCGTATCGGCGCTGCCTTCGGCCACGGGTTCCTTTATCTCGGGTTGTTTGCCGTGATGATCGCCGGTTACCTGATTTCCACCGCAGACGGTGTCGGTATCCCGGTGTTTGGCCTGTTTGAGATTCCTGCTGTGGTTTCCGGACTACCGGACCAGGCAGATAACGCCGGCCTGGTGCATCTGTACCTCGCTTGGGTGTTGGTGGTCTTCGCCGGCTTGCACGGCGTGGCTGCGTTGAAACACCACTTTATCGATCGTGATGCGACCCTGGTTCGTATGCTGGGGCGCAAAGCCTGATGTTCAACCTCGACTCACAAGGAATAGAAAGCATGTTGAAAAAGACACTCGCTGCGCTGGCAATTGGTACTGCCCTGCTGACTGCAGGTCAGGTGATGGCTGCTGACTACAAGATCGATAAAGAAGGCCAGCACGCCTTCATCGACTGGAAAATCAGCCACCTGGGCTACAGCTTCATCCACGGCACCTTCAAGGATTGGGATGGCACCTTCAGCTGGGATGCCGCCAAGCCTGAGGCCAGCAAAATCGCGGTCGACGTGAAAACCGCTAGCCTGTGGTCCAACCACGCCGAGCGTGACAAGCACATCGCCAGCAAAGATTTCCTGGACGTTGCCAAGTTCGCTGATGCCAAGTTCGTCTCCACCGCAGTCAAGTCCACCGGCGACAAAACCGCTGACGTGACCGGCGACCTGACCTTCCATGGCGTGACCAAGCCGGTGACCTTCAAGGCCACCTTCAACGGTGAGGGCAAAGACCCGTGGGGCGGCGAGCGTGCCGGCTTCAACGCCAAGACCACTGTCAACCTGAACGACTTCGGCATCAAAGGCCCAGGCCCGTCCTCGCAGACCGTGGATCTGGACATCTCACTGGAAGGTGTTAAGACGAAGTAATGCTTCGTACGTAGGAGCCGGCTTACCGGCGATGAGGCCCTTGAGGTTTGCAGTGACCCAATGACCGCTATCGCCGGCAAGCCGGCTCCTACAGTTTCAAAGCGCTAAAAAAATGCCCCGCATCTTTCGATGCGAGGCATTTTTTTTGGCGTTTTTAAACTAGCGGTTGCGCGTCAGCAACGCTGGTTTTTCACCACGAGGACGGCCTGGCAGTTGATCCAACTGCTCGGGTGTCGGGAAGCGATCAGCCTTCGACTCCTTGTGGATGATCTTTGGCGCCGGGCCACCGCGTGGGTTCTGCACGGCCGGTTCGGAGGAGCGAGGCTGGTCGTCACGGGCTGGGCGACGGTTGTTGCTGCGCGAGTCTTCGCGGCGAGCCTGGCCGTCACGGGGTGCACCGTTACGCGGGCCGTTGCGCTTGGCTGGCGGCGTACCGGTGGTGCCGCCGCTGCTGTTGCGCGGGCCGTTCTGGCGACCGCCTTGTGGCTGGCCGCCGCGAGGGGCGCCTGCGCCTGCGCCCTGTGCCGGGGCACCTGGACGACGGCCACGGCCTTGGGCCGGTTTGGCCTGTGGCACGTAGTCAACGCGGTTACCGAAGTTATCCACATCGTCGTCGAGGAACTCGTCCGGAGCGCGGTCGGCAGCAGCGCGAGGTGGCTGGCTCGGCTGGCGCTGTTCGCGGGCCGGGGTGCCTTCACGGGGTTTCTGCTCACGGGCTGGGCGTTCGCCACGGCCGCTGGAGGCGGATTTTTCCTTGCCTTTGTCTTTGCCTTTGTCGCGACGACCGCCGCCACCACCGCCGCCGTTCGGGCCATCGCCCTTCGGACCGCGTGGGTTGCGCGGGTTGCGCACGTCCGGACGCTCGCGCGCTTCAGGCTTCTCAGCCTCCACGGCGCTGGCATCGAAGCCCATCAGGTCGCCGTCGGCGATTTTCTGCTTGGTCATGCGCTCGATGCTTTTCAGCAGTTTTTCTTCGTCCGGCGCAACCAGGGAGATGGCTTCACCCGAACGACCGGCACGGCCGGTGCGGCCGATACGGTGCACGTAATCTTCATCGACGTTCGGCAGCTCGAAGTTGACCACGTGTGGCAACTGATCGATATCCAGGCCGCGGGCGGCGATATCGGTGGCGACCAGGATGCGTACGGTGCCGGCCTTGAAGTCAGCCAGGGCCTTGGTGCGCGCGTTCTGGCTCTTGTTGCCGTGGATGGCGACGGCGGTGAGGCCGTGCTTGTCCAGGTACTCGGCCAGACGGTTGGCACCATGCTTGGTGCGGGTGAAGACCAGCACCTGTTCCCACGCACCGGCGGTGATCAGGTGGGCCAGCAGCGCACGCTTGTGGCTGGCTGGCAGGCGGAAGACACGTTGCTCGATGCGCTCGACCGTGGTGTTCGGCGGCGTGACTTCGATGCGTTCCGGGTTGTGCAGCAGCTTGCCGGCCAGGGCAGTGATGTCCTGGGAGAACGTGGCCGAGAACAGCAGGTTCTGACGTTTGGCCGGCAGGCGGGCGAGGACTTTTTTCACGTCATGGACAAAGCCCATGTCGAGCATGCGGTCGGCTTCGTCCAGTACGAGGATTTCCACGTGGGACAGGTCGACGCTGCCTTGGCCGCACAGGTCGAGCAAACGACCCGGGCACGCGACCAGCACGTCCACGCCGCGGGACATGGCCTGAACCTGTGGGTTCATGCCGACGCCGCCGAAGATGCAGGCGCTGACGAACTTCAAGTCGCGGGCATACAGCTTGAAGCTGTCGTGCACTTGGGCTGCGAGTTCGCGGGTGGGGGTCAGGACCAGTACGCGCGGTTGGCGCGGGCCGTGACGCTGGGATTTGTCCGGGTGACCATTGGGAAACAACCGCTCCAGAATCGGGAGGGCGAAGCCGCCGGTTTTACCAGTACCTGTCTGAGCCGCGACCATCAGGTCGCGACCTTGCAACACGGCGGGAATGGCCCGCTGTTGCACCGGAGTAGGCTCGGTATAGCCCGCTGCCTCGATGGCGCGGACTAAAGCCTCGGAGAGACCGAGGGAAGCAAAGGACATGAGTAATCCTGTTTTAGTTAGGGCTTGGCCCAAAGGGATAATCTTGCCGGGCGTGAATGACGCTTAGGGGAGCGAAATCCCGTCCGGTCCTGCTGCGTCTGGCGGGCACTCCACCGGCTCGCGCGGGCTGAAAGCTGCGCTGTAGCGGGGTTGGGTGCCTTTTTCAAGACCTCAGCGGCCGGGCGTGAGCCTGGCGGAAAGGCCGGAGTATAACAGAGCAATCACGGCGCGCTGCTTTCCTGCTGCTCAACGGTGTGTCCAGACCCCGTAATCGCTTGGATTCCACCATATTTGGCGCTCAAGACGCTATAGGCTGGTTCTTGTTTGAAGCGTTTGAGCTCGGCGGCAAAGCGCTGTACCAACAGGTCCATGCCCGCGCCACGGCGCACCGCGAGGAACTGCTGCTGGCGGCTGACCACCACGGGAGCCTGGCTGACCTTGCCTTCCAGGCCCAGCGCCTTGATCACATGCTGGCCCACCCGGCGGTCCGTGATCACCACGTCGATGCGCCCGAGCATCAATTTGCCGAAGTTGGCCTCATGGCTGGGGGCAGGCTCGCGGTTGAACAGGGTGGAATCGCTGAATGCTGCGCCGTACAGATACCCCGGCGACGTACCGACAGTAAGGCCGCGCAGATCTTCGAGGCTTTGAACGGGGTGGGGGCGCTCATTGGCGTAGAACAGCACGAACTCCACCTCCGACAGCGGTTCGCTGGGGTACAGCAGCAAGGCGTCGCGCTCATGGCTGTGGAAAATATCCAGCGCCCCGTCGGCATGCCCTTGGTCGAGCATGGCCAGGCAGCGCTTCCAGGGCAGGAACTGCCATTGCACCTCAATGCCCAGGCGCTGGAATACGATGACGGTGGCCTCGTAGTCCAGGCCGCGCATGGTGCCTTTGTCGTCGTACACATAAGGCGCCCATGGCTCGGTGACAATACGCAGTTTCTCGCCATAAGCGGCCAGGCTCAGGCAAGTAAAGAGGGCGGCGGTCAACAACTTGAGAATGACGGGCATGCCCTGAGGTTACGATGCTCCTGCCTTAAAGAGAAGCTCTGGCACGCGCATCCGCAGGCGGGGCTATTGGGTCGGCGACGTCATCAAATGCTCATAGATCGCCGCGCGGCGTTCGCCGAGAATCAGGCGCACCACGGGGTTGGCGAACCAGTGTTCCAACTGGTGGGCTTCCAGCGGGCGTTTCTGGCGTTCTTCCAGGTTCTGTCGGGCCTTGTCCCACCAAACCGGGCCACAGGCTTGGTCGAATTCGTTCTCGTGCTCGTAGCAACCATAGAGAATTTCGCGGATGAACTGCTGCTGGTGTTTGGGCAATACCAGCGTGATCAGCTTGTACAGCAGGCGTTGCAGGCGGGGAGGGCGTGGCAGGTGTGAGGAGACCTGGCGAGTGTCGGCCAGTGCCAATGCGCTGGTCGGGGCTGACGCATGCTTGGCGATCCAGGCCTTGACCTTGGCGCGGAACAGTTGCTTGCGACTCCAGTAATGGTGGATCAGGTCCGGGCATTCGCGCACGTTGACCGTGCGATAGGCCGCGATCGACAGGCAGAACTCTTCAAGGGTGTAGGCGCCTTGGGCATGGGGAAACAGTTCGTCCATCAACTCGATGGAGCGATCAAGGATGTGCGCGTCCTGTTGCGTCAGGCCCATGACCCCGGAATTGAGGGTCATCATGTCATCGTCGGCCACACCCATATCCAACAGACGCTGGTGCAGGGCGGTGTAAAGAATACTTTCGTGGTTATCGCCGTACTTGGTGTAGAAGGCGTTGCACAACAGGGTGCCAGGCTGCACGCGCTCGAACAGGTCCAAGGGTGAATGATGGAAGAAGGTGTCGGTGTCGATCAGCATCGCCACCGGGGACTCTTCCAGCACTTGGCGCAACACCACATGCTTGGTGCGGAAGTGATAGCCGTGGGGCTCGCTCCAGCGCTTGCGCGTGGCTTCGTCCAGCGGGCGTACGCGCACGGGCAAAAGGCGATAGGGCTCGGGGTTGTCGCTGAATACCTGGATATCCACGGCGGCGTCCGGGGTGTCCTGCAGGAAGGCCAGCGCACTGGCGATGCTGAACACCGCTTCCTGGTGGTAGGTCTCGGAGCCGAAGACCAGGTAGACCAGTTGCGGGCGGGAAGTCGTGGGCACTGTATTCATGGACTGCTGGGTTCCGTGGGCACGTAAAACGACGAAGGCCCTCGTAGAGACGAAGGCCTTGGCACAGTCGGACAAACTTCAGCGTGGCAGCTTGAGGTTGTTCCAGATGGCAAGACTGGGTTCAGCCTGGTTCAGGGTATAGAAGTGCAACCCTGGCGCGCCACCTTGCAACAAATCTTCACACATAGTGCTGATGACCTGCTCGCCAAACGCCTGGATGCTCTTGACGTCGTCGCCATAGGCTTCCAGTTGTTTGCGCACCCAACGTGGGATCTCTGCACCGCAGGCGTCGGAGAAGCGCGCCAGCTTGCTGTAGTTGGTGATCGGCATGATGCCCGGCACGATCGGGATGTTCACGCCCATCGCCCGCACACGCTCGACGAAGTAGAAGTAGCTGTCGGCGTTGAAGAAGTACTGGGTGATCGCACTGTCGGCGCCGGCGTTGGCCTTGCGCACGAAATTCTGCAGATCGTCTTCGAAACTATGTGCCTGGGGGTGCATCTCCGGGTACGCCGCCACTTCGATATGGAAGTGATCGCCGGTTTCTTCACGGATGAAGCTCACCAGGTCATTGGCGTGGCGCAGCTCACCGCTGGCCATACCCATGCCGGACGGCAGGTCGCCGCGCAGGGCGACGATGCGCTTGATGCCGGCGGCCTTGTATTGGGTCAGCAGGCCGCGCAGGTCGTCCTTGCTGTCGCCCACGCACGACAAGTGCGGAGCGGCGGGAACTTTGACTTGGCTTTCCAGCTGCAACACGGTGTTGATCGTGCGGTCACGGGTCGAGCCGCCGGCGCCGTAGGTGCAGGAAAAGAAGTCGGGGTTGTAGCTGGCCAACTGGGTGGCCGTGGCCATCAGTTTTTCATGCCCAGCATCGGTCTTGGTCGGGAAGAACTCGAAGCTGTAGCGACGATCTTGGGACATGGTCGTATCCTTGGAAACTCAAAGGCCTGAAAGACGTGCGCAATTCATGTAGGAGCTGGCTTGCCGGCGATGCAAGCGCCTCGGTGGCTCAGCAAAACCGAGGTGAAACCATCGCCGGCAAGCCAGCTCCTACAAAAGCTCGCCCTCACACGGAGGGCGGGCAGCAGGCAAATCAGTAACGGTAAGCGTGCGGCTTGAACGGACCTTCGACCGTCACGCCGATGTAGTCGGCCTGGGTCTTGGTCAGTTGAGTCACGACGCCGCCGAAGCCACGGACCATTTCCAGGGCCACTTCTTCGTCGAGTTTCTTCGGCAGTACTTCCACGGTCAGGCGCTCGGCCTTCTGGGCAGGCGACAGGTCGGCGTACTTCTGGCCGAACAGGAAGATCTGCGCCAGCACCTGGTTGGCGAACGAGCCGTCCATGATGCGGCTTGGGTGGCCAGTGGCGTTGCCCAGGTTAACCAGGCGGCCTTCAGCCAGCAGGATCAGGTAGTCATCGTTCTGCGGGTCGAAATCACCTGCGCCGGTACGGTGAACCTTGTGTACCTGTGGCTTCACTTCTTCCCATGCCCAGTTCTTGCGCATGAAAGCGGTGTCGATTTCGTTGTCGAAGTGGCCGATGTTGCAGACAACAGCACGCTTCTTCAGGGCTTTGAGCATGTTTGCGTCGCAAACATTCACGTTGCCGGTGGTGGTCACGATCAGGTCGATCTTGCCCAGCAGCGCCTTGTCGATGCTTGCTTCGGTGCCGTCGTTCTGGCCGTTGATGAACGGCGAAACCACTTCGAAACCGTCCATGCAGGCTTGCATGGCGCAGATCGGGTCAACTTCGGAAACCTTGACGATCATGCCTTCCTGACGCAGGGACTGGGACGAACCCTTGCCCACGTCACCGTAGCCGATCACCAGGGCTTGCTTGCCCGACAGCAGGTGGTCGGTGCCACGCTTGATGGCATCGTTCAGGCTGTGACGGCAGCCGTACTTGTTGTCGTTCTTGCTCTTGGTCACCGAGTCGTTGACGTTGATGGCCGGGATTTTCAGCTCGCCCTTGGCCAGCATGTCCAGCAGACGGTGTACGCCGGTAGTGGTTTCTTCGGTCACACCGTGGACGCGGTCCAGGATCTGCGGATACTTCTTGTGCAGCAGCTCGGTCAGGTCGCCGCCGTCGTCGAGGATCATGTTGGCATCCCAAGGCGCGCCATCCTTGAGGATGGTTTGCTCCAGGCACCACTCGTACTCTTCTTCGGTCTCGCCTTTCCAGGCGAATACGGCGATACCGGCAGCAGCGATAGCGGCAGCGGCCTGGTCTTGAGTCGAGAAGATGTTGCAAGACGACCAACGTACTTCGGCACCCAGGGCAACCAGGGTTTCGATCAGCACGGCAGTCTGGATGGTCATGTGGATGCAGCCGAGGATCTTCGCGCCTTTGAGCGGCTGCTCAGCGGCGTACTTGCGGCGCAGACCCATCAGGGCAGGCATTTCGGATTCGGCGATAAAGGTTTCGCGACGGCCCCAGGCGGCGAGGGACATGTCGGCGACTTTGTAGTCGTTGAAATCTGCAGGCGTGTTTACTGCGCTCATGAAGAGCCTCCATTCGTAGTGTGCGAATGGGCGCCGTTGTGCGTTTAGTATCCAGCTGGCTAACCAGGCCGGACAACGCCCCATCCGAGCCTGACAGGTTGAACCTGCTGCAGCGCCCCTCGGACAGGTGGCGGGAGAACGGTATCAACTAGAGATGACCGTTTTGAAACGGCGCCGATTATAGCTGTGTGCGCCAGACTTCCCAAGCCTTTCCGTCGGCCATATGAAGATCGCTGATGGGGTTGATAGGCAATGGCGCGTAGAGCTTGGGCCCAGGCTCTGCCATGATGTTGCCCATCATTCGGCAAGACGCTTTGGAGTGACCATGAACTTCCACACCCGCAAATGGGTAAAACCCGAAGACCTCAACCCCAACGGTACTCTGTTCGGCGGCAGCCTGCTGCGCTGGATCGACGAAGAAGCCGCGATCTACGCCATTGTCCAACTGGGCAACCAGCGCGTGGTGACCAAGTACATCTCCGAAATCAACTTCGTCAGCGCCTCGCGCCAGGGCGACATCATCGAACTGGGCATTACGGCTACCGAATTTGGGCGCACTTCCATCACCCTGACCTGTGAAGTGCGCAACAAAATCACCCGCAAAAGCATCCTCACAGTAGAGAAGATGGTCTTCGTCAACCTGGGTGAAGACGGTTTGCCGGCGCCCCACGGTCGCACCGAGATCAGGTATGTGAAGGACCAATTCAAGGACGATAGCCTTCCCGAGTAACCCAGCAGCGGCCTGATTTGCTTTACCAAATCATTCCGCGCGGATCTTTCCCGGGCGCTCTCATCACTCAGGACTACACCCTGTAGAGAGAGCCCATGGATGAAAGTGTTTAACTCGATTGCCAAGACCCAACCCTCATTGACTGAAAAGGCGTCTTCCACGACCCATCAAGTGGTCGGGACGCCGCTGGTGGAGGGGGTTGGCGCGCGCAATGTGACACTCATGCGTGATCAGCAGGGACGGGTAGACGTTTTTTTATCGGCACCCCCTGTCACCAGCTTGGTACTCAGTGGGGGTGGCGCCAAGGGCATTGCTTTCTCGGGGGTGGTGCGGGCACTTGAAGATACCCAGAAGTTGCAAGGTATCCAATCGATCTCCGGCTCATCTGCCGGTGCGATTTCGGCGGCCTTGATTGCCAGTGGCATGGGCGCTGAAGCGTTCGACCGGTTGTCGGACGGTATAGATTTGCCCAGCCTGCTGAACAGCACAGACGCCGTGACGGCCTGGATGCAGGAAGCCAGTTCGACACTGGGCAAGCTTGTGGGGCGCTTGCCCGGCGCCGTCGGTAGTACCTCTCAGTTGTTGATGACCTTGCTGCCGCGCCTGCAGAGTGAGGCATTTCCCCTTGATGAACTGGTCCGCAACGAGTCGCGCAGGTCGATTCTGGGGCATATCGCGCGAACCCCTCGGGAAACCCGCTCGGCCGAAGTCATGCGCATTGCTGACAGGTTGAGTGCCGGTAGTGGCCCTACGTTTGGCGATCTTGAGGTGTTGAACCGACACATTCCCGCAATCAAGCAACTCAACATCACCGGCACTGGCATGTTCGCTGGCCGTCCACAGTTGGTGGTGTTCAATGCCAGCCTGACCCCGCAGATGGACATCGCCCGGGCGGCGCATATTTCCGGTTCGTTGCCGCTGGTGTTCAAAAGCCCGGTGGAACAAGGACACGGTTTTCAGGCTTCAGCTGAAAGCACCGCGTTCAAGGACGGTGGCTTGCTGCTCAATACCCCGGCGCCAGGGGGGGTGGATCGGTTGTTTCCCGAGAGCCCTCTGGCCAAGTCTGAGTCGCTGATCGTCAAGTTCGAGTCCGACGCACCTGATACGCGAGCGCGCAGTGGCAGTTTTCTCGGCAGCGTGGCAGAGCGCATCACAGGCGTTGCGCATACGGCTGCTGAAGCCTTCCAAGACAAAAAGCTCGAGGCGTTCGCCGAGCAGATCGTGACATTGCCCCTGAAGACCGAAAAAGGCGATTTTCGAGGGCTGCTCACGGGCACGGTCAACTTCACGATGCAGGATGAGCAGAAGCAACATCTGCAAGCGAAGGCGCGCCAGGTGGTAGATGCGCATTTGGAGCGCCGCACCACGGCACTGGAGCAGCACTCGTTCCAGTCGCTGAGTGATGCGGTGTTGGCCATGGATGATGCAATGCTTGCCAGCGTGCAGCCAGCGCTGCAAAAAGACCCGGCCGCCTCGGATGTGCTGATGTTTCGGAAAACCGCGCAACAGGCGTTGCAAGTACTGGATGCCTCGATTGCCGAGGCTAACCAGGCAAAGGGCGCGCTGGTGCTCACGCCGAGAATCTTATCGTCCCTGCGTAATCTCGATGCCCTGGCCCAGCGTCCTGAGCAAATTGATTGGTTGGCGCGACGCCTCAACGTCGCCAATCAACCCAACTTTCAGCAGTTGCTGCAAGTGGCGGCCAGACAGATCGCAGGCGGTGCATTGCCGATGTCCAAGGTCATTGGCAAGGCTGTCGCTGAGATGAGCGTGCGTGATATTGCGATAAAAGCTGAAAACTTCACGGGGGAGGTGATCTACCCGTCGCTGTTTCGACCCGGCCAGCCCAAATCCAATGTTGAACTGTTGCACCGTGCGGCTCGGGACCTGGCATGGGCCACCACACCCGCCGCATTCAATCGGGTACTCGACACCCTCGTTGACAGTTACAAAGCGCGTAACAATTCCTGGGACAAGGCCTCCCGTTCAACCACCGTGGAGATGGCCAAGGCCTGGAGGTTGCAGGTTTAGTTGCCTGGCCACTGAACAGCCATCGCGGCGGCGTGTCGTAGCTACACGCACCCTTTGGACTCCGGAAGATCATGGCCACCGACGAATCAGGCAAAACCCCCAACCTGTCGCAGGAAGAGCAACAGGACGTCGACAAGAATCAGCCGCCTCGCGCGGCGGTGTTGCATGAAATCATCCGCACCCAGGGCGACCAGGAGTTGGAGCGCAGCGTCGCCGCCTTGTGGTGGTCGGCCTTGGCAGCCGGGTTGACCATGGGGTTGTCGCTGATGGCGATGGGGTTGCTGAACTCGCGGCTGCCGGATGGTGAAGCGTTCAAGGTGATCGCCAGTTTTGGTTACTGCGCAGGCTTCCTGGCGGTGATCCTCGCGCGCCAGCAATTGTTTACTGAAAACACCCTGACGGCCGTGTTGCCGGTAATGAGCAAGCCCACGCTGGGCAACGCCGGGCGACTGTTGCGGTTATGGACAGTGGTGCTGGTCGGCAACCTGTGCGGCACCCTGCTGGTGGCGTATGTGATGCTGCACCTGCCGATCTTCGATACCCGGACTGACCAGGCCTTCCTCGAGATCGGGCGCAAGATCATGGAAAACGACGCTGGCCAGATGTTCGCCAAAGGCATCATCTCCGGCTGGATGATCGCGACCATGGTGTGGATGATCCCGTCGATGGAAAGCGCCAAGATGTTCATCATCATCTTGATTACCTACCTGATGGCGCTGGGGGACTTTACCCATATCGTGGTGGGCTCGGCGGAAGTGTCGTACTTGGTGTTTGCTGGCGAGTTGGCGTGGAAGGACTTCTGGCTGGTGTTTGCCGGACCGACCTTGGCAGGCAATATCATTGGCGGCAGCTTTATCTTTGCGTTGATCAGCCACGCGCAGATTCGCAGCGAAACCAAGGCGCCTTCTGGTACTCACCCAGGCGCAGGGAAACAGCATCCTCAGCGTGAGGAAAAGATCTGAAATCACCCCGCATAGGCTCGAGCGCACGCTTTGCGGGGCGCTTGGAATAGAGCCATCAGGCGTTGGCGGCGACTTTGGTGCGGGTCGAACCGTTGATTCTGATTGCTCCCACTGAGTGGGGCACGCAGACGTTGGAAGCATTGCTGCGTGAACAGCCAATGATCCGCTACGACGCTCGGTCGTGGGGTGGGCAGATTGCCCAGCGTTACCTGGAGGACCAGTCCTTTGATCCACAGGTGTTGTGCGAGTTGGATGCCTTGGAAACCTTGCCATACTCGTCGCCCAAGGCATGGGTGTATCACTGGTACCGCAGTGGGCGGGGATGTCATGCAGTGGCCTATCCGTCTTGCCGGTCGACGACGCGCCTCGCTATGCGCGGGACTTGGTTGTCATGCATAGCTCGACGCCGCGCCGCCCGGTGGCGATGCGGCATCTGCTTGAACACCTGTGCAGAGCGTCGATGGACAAACGTATGGTGTAGGGCTTACTGCGGTTCGGCTACGCGTTTTACGACTCGACCAATGGTCAACCCCTGCAACAGGATCGACGACAGCACCACAATGTAGGTGATGCTCAGCAGCAGGTCGCGCTCCGGGCCCAGCGGCAATGCCAGTGCCAACGCTACCGATACACCGCCACGCAAACCTCCCCAAGTCAGGATGCGGATGGTGCCGCGTGGCACCGTGCGCCAGCGCCGTAGCAACAGAATCGCCGGGGCCACCGTCAACAGGCGCGACAACAGGATTGCCACGGCCAGCAGGCTGGCGGCGAATACATGCAGCCAATTGAACGGCAACAGCAGCAGCTCCATGCCGATCAGGGCGAACAGCAGGGCGTTGAGCATGTCATCGAGTAATTCCCAGAAGCCATCCAGGTAGCGACGGGTCATGTCATTCATCGCCAGCTTGCGGCCCAGGTTGCCGATGATCAGGCCGGCGACCACCATCGCAATCGGTGCCGAGACGTGCAGTTCGGTGGCCATCGCCGAGCCGCCGATCACCAGGGCGAGGGTCAGCATCACTTCGATCTGGTGCTGCTCGATGCTCTTGATCATCAGGTAGACCAGGTAGCCAATCAGCCCGCCGAACACCACGCCGCCGATGGCTTCATGGGCGAATAGCATGGCGGTGGCGCCGAGGGTGGGCGTTTCACCCAATTGAGCGATACCCAGCAATACGGTGAAGACCACCACGGCGGTGCCATCGTTGAACAGCGATTCGCCGACGATGGTGGTTTTCAGCGGTTTCGAGGCATTGGCCGTACGCAATACACCCAGCACCGCAATCGGGTCGGTAGGCGAAATCAGCGCACCGAACAGCAGGCAGTAAAGGAAGCTTACATGCCAACCAAACAGGGCGAAGATGTAATACGCCAGGCTGCCGATCACCCCGGTCGCGATCAATACGCCGAAGGTCGCCAGCAGGCCGATGGGCCAGCGATAGCTGCGCAGGTCGTTCAGGTTCACGTGCAGGGCGCCGGCGAACAGCAGGAACGACAGCATCCAGTTCATCAGCAAATCGCCGAAGTCGATCTGGCCGATCAACTGCTGGATGCGCTCTTCCAGGCCTGGGTAACCGAGAACGCTCAAGCCTTGCAGGATCAGCGAAAACAACAGGGCCGTGACCATCACACCGATGGTGGGCGGCAGGCCGATAAAGCGGAAGTTCACATAGGTGAGCAGGGTGGTGAGGCAAATAAAGGCGGCGACAAGTTCAAGCATCCGGGGTCCTTGGAAGTTGGGTGGCAGTGCGTTGTTGGGGGGATGGACCGCGCCACAGACGCGATGTTGCAAGGCATTGGATAAAACGCCATAGAACCTTTGGGTGAGCCAGGGCTCATAGCGGGTGAGTGCGGTTTGGTATTTATAGTGCTAAAACTCTAATCGCTGTTTAAAACTACAAAAGGAATGTGTGATGACGGTCGCTTTCTGGTGTGTGTTGATCGCAATTTTTCTACCCTACCTGTGCACAGGTGTGGCCAAGTTCAGCGGTGGCAAGTTCGGCCCACGGCAGAACCATGACCCGCGTGCTTTCCTGGACACCCTTGAAGGGTTTGCCAAGCGTGCCCACAGTGCCCAGCTCAACAGTTTCGAAGTCACGCCGGCCTTCGCGGCGGCAGTGATCATCGCGCACCTGGCCGGCACGGCCGAATTGGTGACCATCAATGTGTTGGCCGTGCTGTTTATCACCAGCCGCCTGCTGTACATCATCTGCTACTTGGCAGACTGGGCGATGCTGCGTTCGCTGGTGTGGTTCGTGGGGATGGCGTTGATTGCGAGTTTTTTCTTCGTCTCGATCTGACGGGTTGATGAAGATCCCCTGTGAGAGCGGGCTTGCTCGCGAATACGGAGTGCCAGTCAGTACATAGGTGGCTGATACACCGCATTCGCGAGCAAGCCCGCTCCCACATTTTGGATTTTCAGCGTCCCTTAGTTCCCCGCAGGCGCATCAGGCACCTGGGGTAACGCTGCACCCTTTGGCCACAACATCCAGATCTGCCCCTGCTGCTTCATATTCCCAGCCAGTTCACCCGCCGCATCGCCGGTGCCCCAGAACAAATCTGCACGCACTTCACCCGTGATCGCGCCACCGGTGTCCTGTGCCGCGACGGGCCGTGCGATTGGCGAACCGTCGGGCTTGGTGGTCGACAGCCACAACAGGCTGCCCAGCGGAATCACCTTGCGATCCACCGCCACGCTGTAGCCGGCGGTCAATGGCACGTTTAACGAGCCGCGCGGGCCTTCGTTGCTGTCGGGGCGCGCGCTGAAGAACACGTAGCTCGGGTTGCTCGCCAGCAGTTCCGGAATGCGCTGCGGGTGCGCCTTGGCCCAGGCACTGATGGCACCCATAGTGACGTCTTCCTTCTTCAGCTCGCCTTGCTCCACCAACCAGCGGCCGATAGGGCGATAGGGGTAGCCGTTCTGGTCGCCATAACCGACGCGCAGTTGGCGCCCACCCGCCAGTTGGATGCGGCCAGATCCCTGGATTTGCAGGAATTGCAGGTCCATCGGGTCCGTCAGCCAGGCAATCGGTTTGGCCGTGGAACCCTGGCCGTTGATGGCGTTGGCATCGTCGTAAGGCTTGAGCACACGACCTTCCAGGCGACCGCGCAGGCGCTTGCCCTTGAGTTCAGGGTAGATACTTTCCAGGTTGACGATGATCAGGTCATCCGGCACGCCGTATACCGGCACGTTGGCTTTGGCGGTCTTGGTCAGGCTGCCGGGGTAGACCGGTTCGTAGTAGCCGGTGATCAAGCCGTTGGGCGTGTTGTCGGCAGAGCGCAGGCCGAACACATCCAGACGCTCCTTGAGGAAGCCCCGCACCGCCGCAGCATTAGCGGGCACGGTCGCAGCGGTTGCGCACGTCGCACCCCAGATCGGGTCCGCCTTGAGGCGCTGGCAGGCGCTGCGCCAGGATTCAAATCCCGCCAGCAAGTCGCTGTCGGACACCGCCGGCAACGCTTCCCACGGCGCATTGACATAAGTGGCGACGGCGTGGGGCTTGGGTGTTTCATCTTTGGCTGTTTCTTTGCCCGCGTCGCAGCCGGCCAGCAGTGCGATCATCGGCAGAGCCCACGCCAGGCGCCGGCTCCAGGGTTTCAAGGTGACATTCATACAAACACTTCCTGAAGCGGTTGCCCGCGTCGCAACGCTGCTGGGCAACCCTTATTATTAATAGGGCTATTGGTCTTTGCGGGCGGGGCGAGGATACTGGCCGCCGTTTCCCGTGACCTCGAAGCAACCATGACTTTTAAAAGACTGACTGTTGTATTGCTGGCCTGCCTGACACTGTCCGCCTGTGGCGGCGTGGATCCGAATTCGCCGCTGGGCCAGCGCAAGGCGATCTTCAAACAGATGCTCAAGACTGGCGAAGACCTGGGCGGCATGCTGCGTGGGCGTATCCCGTTCGACGGCGCCAAATTTGCCGAAGGCGCGCTCAAGTTGGACGCGTTGTCCCATGAGCCTTGGAAGCATTTTCCGAGCGTGCGCGAAGAAGATCACACCAGTGCCAAGGATGATGTCTGGCAGAAGCAGGCGCAATTCCAGCAACTGGCCCGCGACCTTGAAGCGGCCACCGGTGAATTGGTGACCGCGAGCCAGGTTCAGCCTTACAAAGCCAGCAACCTGGGGCCGGCAGTGCAGAAAGTCGAAGATGCCTGCAGCGCCTGCCATAAGCAGTTCCGGGACCACTGACCGGTTTTACTGATCGAGTTCTTCCACTGCGTCCTGCAGTTCTTTGCGGGACTCGGCGAATTTGTCCTTACGTTTGTTGATCTTGTCTGCGTCGCCTTTTTTCATGGCCTTGTCGAGGTCGGCCTGACGGCGGCTGACTTCATGCTTGGCATCAAGCACCCTGTTTTCGCGCTCCTTCTTCAAGGACGCGTCGGTGCAATTGGCGGTGACTTCGCTCAGGGCTTTTTCCAGGCCGGCTTGCTGGGCGCTGTTGCCGTGGGCCTTGGCCTGTTCGATCTGCGTGCTGATGGCTTGGCGTTTGGCAGCGCAGCCGGTGAGCTGAGGGGCCTCTTCGGCGGCCAGCAGGGGTGTCGCCATGAAGCTTGCGACGGTCAGCAGGGCAAAGGGGGCTAGAAATTTCATGTGGAGCTCCAAGGTCGCAATCTGATGGTCGGCTCGGGTTCAAAAACCGTCGATGCCGGCCACGTGTAATGTGTCTGCCAAGGCCTGTACTTGCGGGTCGCGGAAAAAAGCGCTCAGTTGCGCCGCGCGGCCCGGGCCGATGCCATCGATGGCCAGCCAGGCCTGGGTGTCGCGCGCGACCAGCGTCTGCCAGTCGCCTTCCAGGTTGTTGCGTGCCGCAGGCGGTACGCCCAAGGCTTTGAGCCATTGAGCAAAGGACTGTTGCCGCGCGTTGTGGAGGCTTTCGAGCACGCGCGCGCGGCTGCGATCACCCAAGCCATTAATGTTAGCAAGCTCTGCCGCATCCAGGGTTAACCAATCGAGAAAGCCTGCGATTAGACCGGCCTGGATCAATATGTTCCAGGTCTCGCGGCCTATATGGGGTAATGCAAGGCCTTGATTGCTGCTCAGCCAGGTCAGGCGCGCGAGTAACTGCTCTTCGCAGCCAGGGTCCAGTTGCCAGCAGCTCAACGCATGAAAGTCCCGTGGATCAGGCACTTTCAGGTCTGCTCGGTGAGTGTTTCGCAGGATGACTTCATCCAGTCGCGGGATCACCTGGCCCGCCAGGCTGATGGAAACCTGGTCGCCAGGGCGGATATCCAGCGCTTGCCAACGCTTCAATGAACCGGTACTCACCCGGCTGATCTGCCGGTCATCCAACCGCACGGGTTCCAGCTCAAGCATGGGCGTAATGCGTCCGGTGCGACCGATCTTGAATTGCACACTGCGCACCAGTGCCAGGGCCTTGGCAGCCGGATATTTCCAGGCCGCCGCCCAATAAGGTTCGCTGGCTTGCCAGCGTTTGGCGGGTGCGCGCTGCGCCTGGTGCAGCACCACCCCATCGCTGGCGAATGGCAATGGATGGTTGTACCAATAGGCGCGCCAGTGCGTGGCTTCGGCGATATCCCGGATGGGCTGACTGTAGCGTCGGCTATCGGTAAAACCCCAGCGTGCCAGTGTGGCCAGGCGCTCGGTAAACGAGTCAGGCCCCTCCGGCCACGCCCACACGAACAGGCCTATACCGGCAGCGTCGGCGTCGCTCAGATGCAGGCGGCTCATCAGCCCGGCCACCTTGCTGCGGGCATTGAGCCCGCCGTTTGCCGATTGCACATGGTCGTCGAGTCGCCAATAGAGTTCGCCTTGCAGCACCAGGTCGATAGGCTCCGGCAGTTGCTGGACAATGCCGGGGATCCTGCGCGCGGACACTGACCAGTCGCGGCCCATCAAGCCGTCGCCCCGGCTGATCACGTGCCGCAGGCGACCTCGTTGATAGACCAGCGTCACCGCCACGCCATCCACCTTGGGTTGAATCCATACCTCTTCGCGTGTTTGCAGCCAGGTACCGACCGCCTGTTCATCGAGCAGCTTCTCTAGACCCGTATGGGCAATGGGGTGAACGTGGGTGCCGCGTGAACTCGCCAGTGGCTTGTCGGGTTTCGTTAGAGAATCGGGGAAACATTGGCGCCAGCGGGCCAGGCGTTGACGCGCCTGGTCATAGAGTTCGTCGCTGACGGGTGATTGGTTGAGGCGGTGGTAGCTGTCGTCCCACAAGCGTATCTGTTCGGCCAAGGTCTTGACCTGTGCCCGGGCTGCGTCGGGACACTCCTCGGCCCACCCCACGCTGGGTAAAATACTGAGTAAAAGCGCTAGCAGTAAATGCATCATGAGCATCCTTGCTCGAAAAGGGTGCCCAGCCTAAATGATCCACTCAGGCACAAAAAAGCCCCGACGCTGCGGGGCTTTTTACTGAGTGTTTCTGTTTACTTGAACAGACCACCCAGGGCCTTCACGGCGTCTGGCTTATCGGCCTTGGCCTCCTGTGTTTGCTGCTTGGCGTCGGCTTTGGCCTGGGCTTCAGAAAGTTTGTCACAACCTTTGTTGATCTGGTCCTGCGCGGCTTTGAAGGCCTTCACTTTCAGGGTGTCTTTCTGGGCTTCGGCGGCATCGATCTTGGCTTGCAGGTCGTTGGCTTGTTTCTGGCAATCGCCGGAGTTGCCGCCACCCAGTTGGGCGCTAAGGGCGCCACTCAGTGCGCTCAGGTCGGCGGCGTTTACCGGCAGGGCGAACAGGCTGAGCAGAAGGGCGGCAGGGGCGAGCGTGGAAATGCGCATGAAAAACCTCAATGTTCGATTGCCTGCGCACTGATGAATCCCGGGCTGGCGCAGGGCAATATCCAAATAAGGTGAAGGGCCCGAGAGGGCGCGGATTCTAAGGGGCCATCATTGGGCCTGCAAGCTTTGGATCCAAAAAGCGTGAAGGTCGTCGCGCAATAAAAAAGCCCCGCCGAAATAACTCGGCGGGGCTCTTGTGCATCGATAGCGATTATAGGCCGGCAGCAGTCCGCAGGTCGTTGGCGCGGTCGGTTTTTTCCCAGGTGAAGGTGGTGAACGTGTCGTCGCCGACAGTCTTCTGCGCAGGGGTACGACCGAAGTGGCCGTAGGCTGCGGTTTCCTGGTACATCGGGTGCAGCAGGTCGAGCATGGTGGTGATCGCGTAAGGGCGCAGGTCGAAGATCTCACGCACCAGCTTCACAATCTTGTCATCGCTGATCTTGCCGGTGCCGAAGGTATTCAGCGAGATCGACGTAGGCTGGGCCACACCAATGGCGTAGGAAACCTGGATCTCGCAACGCTCGGCCAGGCCGGCAGCAACGATGTTCTTGGCCACGTAACGACCCGCGTAAGCAGCCGAACGGTCAACCTTGGATGGATCTTTACCCGAGAACGCGCCACCGCCGTGACGGGCCATGCCGCCGTAGCTGTCGACGATGATCTTGCGACCGGTCAGGCCACAGTCACCTACCGGGCCGCCGATGATGAACTGGCCGGTCGGGTTGATGTGGAACTGGGTGTCCTTGCTCAGCAGTTCGGCCGGCAGCACGTGCTTGACGATCAGCTCCATCACGCCTTCGCGCAGGTCGGCGTAGGACACGTCCGGGTTGTGCTGGGTCGACAGTACAACAGCGTCGATACCGACGACTTTGCCGCCTTCGTAACGGCAGGTCACCTGGGACTTGGCGTCCGGGCGCAGCCACGGCAGCAAGCCGGATTTACGCGCTTCGGCCTGACGCTGTACCAACTGGTGCGAGAAGGTGATTGGCGCAGGCATCAGCACGTCGGTTTCGTTGCTGGCATAGCCGAACATCAGGCCCTGGTCGCCGGCGCCTTGATCTTCAGGCTTGGCACGGTCGACACCCTGGTTGATGTCCGGGGATTGCTTGCCGATGATGTTCATCACGCCGCAGGTTGCGCCGTCGAAGCCGACGTCGGAGCTGGTGTAGCCGATGTCGGTGATCACGTCACGAACGATCTGCTCCAGGTCAACCCAGGCGGTGGTGGTCACTTCGCCAGCGATGATCGCTACACCGGTTTTCACCAGAGTCTCGCACGCCACACGGGCGAACTTGTCTTCAGCAATGATGGCGTCCAGCACCGCGTCAGAAATCTGGTCGGCGATTTTGTCCGGATGCCCTTCAGACACGGACTCGGAGGTGAAAAGGGAGTATTCGCTCATCTCGATGTTTTCCTGATATTTACCGATGGTGAGTGTCGCCAGCCGGCCGCTGAAAATGGCGGACCTGGATCTGGAAACCATTACGTAAACCTACATAGAGGCTTTCCCCGGGAACAAGTCCCGCAGCGGTGGCCCAACGGGCCAGATCATCCTGTTCAAAACCCAACCAGAGATCACCGCAGGCCTCCCTGGCCCAATTCTGGTTGTGGCTGCATAAATCCGTAACCAACAGGCTACCGCCGGGGTGCAGCAGCCCGGCCATTTGCTTGAGGGCGTCGGCGGGGGCGGCGAAATGGTGCAAGACCATGTTCAACACCACGCAGTCGGCCTTTAAGTTTGTGCCGTTCAGTGCGTCGGCCAATTGGAGGCTGACGTTGCCCAGCGACTCACGCTCGCAGAGTTGGCGCGCCAGCTCGAGCATCGCCGGACTATTGTCCAACGCTGTGACTTGCTGAAAGCGCCGTGCCAGCTCTGGCAGGAAACCGCCGTCGCCAGGGCCGACTTCCAGTGCCGTGGCGTCATCACTGAAGCTCAATTTGTCGAGCAGCGCCAATACGCTGTCGCGGTATTGGGCAAGGCCAGCAATCAGGTCTTGCTGGGCGCGAAATTTCTCGGCAACCCGTGCGAAAAAATCCTGGCTGGCGGCGGCGCGTTGTCCATGCACCTGGCCGATACGCGACTGTACGTCGCCCGGCAGGCTCAGGTTATCCACTTCTTCAAGCAGGGCTGCGTGCAGTTTGCCGCCCAGCAGCTCGGTATGGGGCAGCGCACGGCGGTAGAAAATCGCATTGCCTTCACGGCGGGTAGCCACCAGGTCGGCCTGGGCCAGCACCTTCAAATGGTGGCTCATGCCGGATTGGCCGATGGCAAAGATCTGCGCCAGTTCCAGTACGCCGAAGGAATCGTTGGCCAGTGCGCGCAACACGTTCAAGCGCAACGGGTCGCCAGCGGCCTTGCACAAGGCTGCCAGTTCATCGCCGTCGTCGGGGCGCAGTGAGGGCATGGGTAGATTCATAAGGCCAGCAGTCTAGTGACGGGCGGAATGCATCGCAAGGCCAATATCAAAAAGTTTTGATATTGATCGATAAGTGGCGGTTATAAGCCGCCGCTATAACCTTTAGACGAACCGGCTAAAGGTTTCTGCAAGGGATTGATGCCCAAAGCACAGGAAAAACGTCCTCAAGTGACTATCTGTCATTGCCCGCAGGCGGTGGCTGAGGGAAAATGCCGGTCCTTTTTTCCGTTTCTTTTCAGCAAACCCCAGGAGATCAGCGATGCCCAGCCGTCGTGAGCGTGCCAACGCCATTCGTGCCCTCAGCATGGATGCCGTGCAAAAAGCCAACAGCGGCCATCCCGGTGCCCCGATGGGCATGGCGGATATCGCCGAGGTGCTTTGGCGTGACTACCTGAAACACAACCCGAGCAACCCGTCGTTCGCCGACCGTGACCGCTTCGTGCTGTCCAACGGCCACGGTTCGATGCTGATCTACTCGCTGCTGCACCTGACCGGCTACGACGTCACCATCGACGACCTGAAAAGCTTCCGTCAACTGCACAGCCGCACCCCGGGCCACCCGGAATTCGGCTATACCCCAGGCGTCGAGACCACCACCGGTCCCCTGGGTCAAGGCCTGGCCAACGCCGTTGGCTTCGCGCTGGCTGAAAAAGTCCTGGGCGCGCAGTTCAACCGCCCTGGCCATGACATCGTCGATCACCACACCTACGTGTTCCTGGGTGATGGCTGCATGATGGAAGGCATTTCCCACGAAGTCGCTTCCCTGGCCGGCACCCTGGGCCTGGGCAAGCTGATCGCGTTCTACGATGACAACGGCATCTCCATCGACGGCGAAGTCGAAGGCTGGTTCACCGATGACACCCCTAAGCGTTTCGAAGCCTACAACTGGCAGGTGATCCGCAACGTCGACGGCCACGATCCGGAAGAGATCAAGACCGCCATCGACACCGCCCGCAAGAGTGCGCAGCCGACCCTGATCTGCTGCAAGACCACCATCGGTTTCGGTTCGCCGAACAAGCAGGGCAAAGAAGACTGCCACGGCGCCCCCCTGGGTGACGCGGAAATCGCCCTGACCCGTGAAGCCCTGAAGTGGAACCATGGCCCGTTCGAAATCCCGGCCGACATCTACGCCGAATGGGATGCCAAGGAAAAAGGCCTGGCCACCGAAGCCGAGTGGGACCAGCGTTTCGCGGCCTACTCCGCCGAATTCCCTGAGCTGGCCAATGAGCTGGTGCGTCGCCTCGCGGGTGACCTGCCTGCCGACTTCTCGGAAAAAGCCTCGGCCTACATCGCTGAAGTCGCGGCCAAGGGCGAAACCATCGCCAGCCGTAAAGCCAGCCAGAACACCCTGAACGCCTTTGGCCCGCTGCTGCCGGAGATCCTCGGCGGTTCGGCTGACCTGGCCGGCTCCAACCTGACCCTGTGGAAAGGCTGCAAGGGCGTGTCGGCGGAAGACGCCAGCGGCAACTACATGTACTACGGCGTACGTGAGTTCGGCATGAGCGCCATCATGAACGGCGTATCCCTGCACGGCGGCCTGGTGCCTTACGGCGCGACCTTCCTGATGTTCATGGAATACGCCCGCAACGCCGTACGCATGGCCGCGCTGATGAAGAAGCGCGTGATCCACGTCTACACCCACGACTCCATCGGCCTCGGTGAAGACGGCCCGACGCACCAGCCGGTCGAGCAACTGACCAGCCTGCGCACCACGCCGAACCTGGATTGCTGGCGCCCAGCCGACGCGGTGGAATCCGCCGTGGCCTGGAAGCACGCCATCGAGCGCAAGGACGGCCCTTCGGCGCTGATCTTCTCGCGTCAGAACCTGCAGCACCAAGTGCGTACCGACGCGCAGATCGCCGACATAAGCCGTGGCGGCTACGTGCTCAAGGACTGCATTGGCGAGCCGGAGCTGATCCTGATCTCCACCGGTTCCGAAGTGGGCCTGACCGTTCAAGCCTATGACAAGCTGACTGCCCAAGGTCGCAACGTACGCGTTGTGTCCATGCCGTGCACCAGCGTGTTCGAAGCCCAGGACGCCGGCTACAAGCAATCGGTGCTGCCGTTGCAGGTCAGCGCGCGCATCGCCATCGAAGCGGCGCATGCCGACTACTGGTACAAGTACGTGGGCCTGGAAGGCCGCGTGATTGGCATGACCACCTACGGTGAGTCGGCGCCGGCGCCAGCGTTGTTCGAAGAGTTCGGTTTCACCCTGGAAAACATCCTGGGTCAGGCTGAAGAGCTGCTGGAAGACTAAAGCGCGAACGCGGCGGTCAACTGGCCGCCGCACCCCTTGTAGGAGCTGGCTTGCCAGCGATGGCGTCCGTCCAGCCAACATCCATGTTGAAGCTGATGGCCTCATCGCTGGCAAGCCAGCTCCTACAATGGTTTGTGTCGCCCATAATGCGAGAACCCCATGCCTCAACCGCGTCCCTACAAAGTTGCACTCAACGGCTACGGCCGCATTGGTCGTTGCGTCTTGCGTGCTCTGTTCGAGCGAGGGGCGGCGGCCGGGTTTGAAATTGTCGCGATCAATGATTTGGCCGACATGGCCAGCATCGAATACCTGACACGCTTTGACTCCACCCACGGTCGCTTCCCCGGCGAAGTACGGGTCGAAGGCGATTGTCTGCACATTAATGGCAACTGCGTGCAGGTCTTGCGCAGTGCCACCCCCGAAGACATCGACTGGAAGGCATTGGGCGTCGACCTGGTGCTGGAATGTTCTGGTGTCTATCACACCCGTGCCGACGGCCAGCGTTTCCTCGACGCCGGCGCACCGCGTGTGCTGTTTTCCCAGCCGATGGCCAGCGAGGCGGATGTCGACGCCACCATCGTCTACGGCATCAATCAGGATTGCCTGACCGGCGATGAGCTGCTGGTGTCCAACGCTTCTTGCACCACCAACTGCAGCGTGCCGCTGTTACGCCTGCTGGATCAGGCGATTGGCCTGGATTATGTGTCGATCACCACGATTCACTCGGCAATGAACGACCAGCCGGTGATCGACGCCTATCACCACGAAGACCTGCGTCGCACGCGTTCGGCGTTCCAGTCAGTGATTCCGGTGTCCACGGGCCTGGCTCGCGGTATCGAACGACTGTTGCCGGAACTTGCCGGGCGAATCCAGGCCAAAGCCGTACGGGTGCCGACGGTGAACGTGTCCTGCCTGGACATCACCATGCAAACCGTCAGCGACACCGATGCGACAGAGGTCAACCGGATCCTGCGCGACGCCGCCACCAGCGGCCCGCTCAAAGGCCTGCTGGCCTACACCGAGTTGCCGCACGCCAGTTGCGATTTCAACCATGACCCGCATTCGGCAATTGTCGATGCCAGCCAGACCCGCGTTTCCGGCCCGAGGCTGGTGAACATCCTGGCCTGGTTCGACAACGAATGGGGCTTTGCCAACCGAATGCTGGATGTTGCGGAACATTATCTGCACATCGCCTCTAAACAACCTCAACAGTAATTCAGGAACTGCGACCCATGACCGTGTTGAAGATGACCGACCTCGATCTGCAAGGTAAGCGCGTACTGATCCGCGAAGACCTCAACGTCCCAGTCAAGGACGGTGTTGTCACCAGCGATGCGCGAATCCTGGCCTCGCTGCCGACCATCAAGCTGGCCCTGGAAAAAGGCGCGGCCGTGATGGTCTGCTCCCACCTGGGTCGTCCGACCGAAGGTGAGTTCTCCGCCGAAAACAGCCTCAAGCCTGTCGCCGATTACCTCAGCAAGGCCCTGGGCCGCGACGTGCCGCTGGTGGCTGATTACCTGGGCGGTGTGGACGTGAAAGCTGGCGACATCGTGTTGTTCGAAAACGTACGCTTCAACAAGGGCGAGAAAAAGAACAGCGACGAACTGGCCCAGCAATATGCGGCGCTGTGCGACGTGTTCGTGATGGACGCATTTGGCACCGCTCACCGTGCTGAGGGCTCGACCCACGGCGTGGCCAAGTTCGCCAAGGTTGCCGCCGCTGGCCCGCTGCTGGCTGCTGAGCTGGACGCACTGGGCAAGGCGCTGGGGGCTCCGGCTCAGCCAATGGCTGCCATCGTGGCCGGCTCCAAGGTGTCCACCAAACTGGACGTGCTCAACAGCCTGAGCCAGATCTGCAACCAGTTGATAGTCGGTGGCGGCATTGCCAACACCTTCCTGGCCGCAGCCGGTCACCCGGTGGGCAAGTCCCTGTACGAACCGGACCTGCTCGACACGGCCCGTGCCATCGCCGCCAAAGTCAGCGTGCCATTGCCGGTCGACGTAGTGGTCGCCAAGGAATTTGCCGAAAGCGCCGAAGCCACCGTCAAGCTGATCGCTGATGTGGCCGCCGACGACATGATCCTGGACATCGGCCCACAAACCGCAGCCAACTTCGCCGAACTGCTGAAAGCCTCGCAGACCATTCTGTGGAACGGTCCAGTGGGTGTGTTCGAATTCGACCAGTTCGGCAACGGCACCAAAGTGCTGGCCAAGGCCATCGCAGAAAGCTCGGCCTTCTCCATCGCCGGCGGCGGCGACACCCTGGCAGCTATCGATAAATATGGCGTTGCTGACCAAATCTCCTACATTTCTACCGGTGGCGGCGCATTCCTTGAATTCGTCGAAGGCAAAGTTCTGCCGGCCGTGGAAGTGTTGGAAACCCGAGCCAAAGGCTGAGGCTCGTGATCCGGAAAAGGAGTATTCCCATGATCAAGTCGTTGGCAATGGTGATCGCAGCGGGCCTGTTGGCCGGCTGCGGCAGCACGCCAAACGCAGAGCCGGACGCTGGCAAGCCTGCGGCACAGCAGAAAAAGAGCTGCTACCAGGCGGACTGGCAAGCCGAGACCATGCCGGTGATCAACAAGCGCATCGGCAACGAACGGCTGGAGAAATACGACGCCGCGCCCAACGGTCAGGAACAGGGTTGCCCTTGACGGGTCTGATCAACTGGCGGCCATCGGTCGCCTCACGAGGATTGGCAATGAAAGGCGTTTTCGCCCTGGCAGCCCTGGCCCTGTTGGCCGGCTGCAGCAGCATGAACATGTTCAGCAACAAGGCAGAAACTGCCGACAAGTGGACCACTTGGACCTGCGACAGCAAAGCCGAGGTGAACTGGCGCTTTGCTAATCAGGCCAAATCCGAGGTGGATGTCCGTTTGGGCGGTTCCGATCAGGTTTACCGCCTCAAGCAGGACGTTGCCGCCTCGGGCGTGCTGTACAGCGACGGCCAATTGGCGTTTCACACAAAAGGTGAGGAAGGCCTGGTTTACTGGGTTGCCACCGATGATTTGATCGGGCGCGGCTGCAAAGCGCAGTAAGCCTGACAGCAATAACGATTCAGCAGGCCAGGTATTGAAAGCCTGGCCGGCAATAACTTGAATAGCAGCCGCCGCTACGGCAGGCTTGCACGATTAACGACCCTCGACCGGGAGAGACAACACAATGGCACTTATCAGCATGCGTCAAATGCTGGACCACGCAGCCGAGTTCGGCTATGGCGTCCCAGCCTTTAACGTCAACAACCTTGAGCAGATGCGCGCCATCATGGAAGCCGCTGACAAGACCGACTCCCCCGTGATCGTCCAGGCCTCGGCCGGTGCCCGCAAATACGCCGGTGCCCCGTTCCTGCGTCACCTGATCCTCGCCGCAATCGAAGAATTCCCGCACATCCCGGTGTGCATGCACCAGGACCACGGCACCAGCCCTGACGTGTGCCAGCGCTCCATCCAACTGGGCTTCAGCTCGGTGATGATGGACGGTTCCCTCGGCGAAGACGGCAAGACCCCGACCGACTACGAGTACAACGTACGCGTCACCCAACAAACCGTGGCCATGGCCCACGCCTGCGGCGTATCGGTTGAAGGCGAGTTGGGCTGCCTGGGTTCTCTGGAAACCGGCATGGCCGGCGAAGAAGACGGCATCGGCGCCGAAGGTGTGCTGGATCACAGCCAAATGCTGACCGACCCGGAAGAAGCCGCGGACTTCGTGAAAAAGACCCAAGTTGACGCCCTGGCCATCGCCATCGGTACCAGCCACGGCGCTTACAAGTTCACCAAGCCGCCTACCGGCGACGTGCTGGCCATCGACCGCATCAAGGAAATCCACAAGCGCATCCCTAACACCCACCTGGTGATGCACGGTTCTTCCTCGGTCCCGCAAGAGTGGCTGGCGATCATCAACCAGTACGGCGGCGACATCAAAGAAACCTACGGCGTGCCGGTTGAAGAAATCGTCGAAGGCATCAAGTACGGCGTGCGCAAGGTCAACATCGACACCGACCTGCGCCTGGCGTCCACTGGCGCGATGCGTCGCCTGATGGCCACCAACCCAAGCGAGTTCGACCCGCGTAAGTTCTTCGGCGCGACCGTGACCGCGATGCGTGATGTGTGTATCGCGCGCTACGAGGCCTTTGGCACTGCCGGCAATGCTTCGAAGATCAAGCCGATCTCGTTGGAAGCGATGTACCAGCGTTATTTGAAAGGTGAGTTGAACGCCAAGGTGAATTAAGCCTCAGCGTTTATATAAAGAAGCCCGCAGCGATGCGGGCTTTTTTGTGGCTGCAATTCAGTCGTGGTCAATATCCAACTTGGCAAACGTCACCCGTGCGCCTTCCTTGCTATCCCCACTGTTGTCCTGCACATAGGCGCCTGCCTTGAAGTACAACGGCTTCGCCCCCCACGCGGCACCAATACGTTCATTCCACTCACCATCCGCGGCATACACACTGAGCAGCCCGGCTTTGTTGAGGTTGATCACGTAGGTAAAGCTCTTCTCCAGCGGCACGTTCGACGCCACGATGATCACCTGTCCTTCATCTTCATCCGGGCGCATGCGCACTTTGGCGACGATATTGCCGGTCTGGGTCTTTTCCTTGAATTGATACTCCAGCTTGATCAGGGGTTTCTGGCTGTCATAGGCGTGGATCTGCCCGATGACAATCTTGCCGGTGGAAGGCACCTGATTGACCTCCAGCGTGGCGCGCAGGAAGTTGTCCGCGTCGGGGTAGGTCCAGTTGCGCAGCCGCCCATCGGCGTAGGTTTCACGCAATTCGCTGCGCGGGTACACGGCATTCTCGGTGCGAGTGCCGGTGACGGGTGTCCAGAATTGCACGTTGCTGCCTTCGGCCTGGAAATACTGGTCTTTGAAGCCGTTCATCAGCTTCGGGGTGTCGATGGTCGCGGGCGGGGAGCCTACTGGGATGCTGAGGTTCCAGGTGGAAAGGTCGATCATGGCATTTGCCTTTTTACAGAAGGTGAAGGCTTTGGCCCGTGGGCCAGACAGGTTCTTTATAGGTGGTGTTAACCGTCTTGTTAAACGTTTGCTGGCAATTTATTGGCGTCAAAGGAATGCCAAAAAGCCATGTTTCCCGTGAATCGTGGGCTGTAGCGGTTGACCGTTAGTCGGCTTCCTGAAAATTGGCGCAATGATGGCACTGCCGTTACTTCTGCTTTTTTGGAACCGGGGCTAGAGTGAGGCCTCAGCGTTTGTCCGGGTTTTCTCTCAGAATTGACCGGAGTGGCTCCCAAGGAAGAGACGTAGCATGGAATGCGCTCCACACCACGGCGATGGCAGTTCGGTTCTTCTGGTGGTCGATGACTACCCGGAAAATCTCATCAGCATGCGTGCGCTTTTGCAGCGCGAAGACTGGCGGGTGATTACCGCAGCTTCCGGCCTGGAAGCCTTGGAGCTACTGCTCGCTCACGAAGTCGACCTAGTGTTGCTGGACGTGCGGATGCCCGGCATGGACGGTTTTGAAGTGGCACGGTTGATGCGTGGCAGCCAACGCACACGCATGACGCCAATCATCTTCCTCACGGCCAACGCCCAGTCGCCCGCAGCGGTGCTGGAAGGCTATGCCAGTGGTGCCGTCGATTATCTGTTCAAGCCGTTTGACCCGAATATCCTCAAGCCCAAGGTCCAAGCCCTGTTGGAGCACCAGCGTAATCGCCGTGCCTTGCAGCGCCTGAGTCATGAACTTGAGTCCGCCCGTGCCTTTAATGCCTCGGTGCTGGATAACGCCGCCGAGGGCATTCTGGTGGTGGGCGAGGGCAGTGTGATCGAGTACGCCAACCCGGCTATTTCGCGGCTGCTGAATGCCACCATGACGGAATTGCAGGGAGAGAGCTTCCTGAGTTTTCTGCAAAAACCCCATGTGCCGGCCTGGCTGGGGTTCGCGATGTTCGAGGCGTACCGCAAAGGCGAAACGTGGCGCCAGCATGACGCCATTTTACGCACCGGTCGCGGTCAGCAGGTGCCGGTGGCGCTGTCTTGCGCGCCGTTGCCTGTCGAGCAGAAGGCCATGGTGGTGACGGTGCTGGACATGTCCGAAGTGCGTCATCTGCACCAGCAACTGGAGTTCCAGGCCGTCACCGACCCGTTGACCGGGTTGTTGAACCGGCGTGGTTTCCACCAGGCAGCAGAGAACACATTGCTGCGCAGCGAGCGTAATGAGCTATCTCTGGTGTTGCTGTATCTGGACCTGGATGGCTTCAAGCGGGTTAATGACTCGTTGGGACATGACGCAGGTGACCGGGTGTTGCGCTGGGTATCGGAACAGATGCAGGCCTGTTTGCGATCTGGCGACATGCTCGGGCGCATGGGTGGGGATGAATTCACGGCATTGCTGGAACTGGAATTCCCGGAGCAAGCCGCGAAGATTGCGGAAAAACTGATCGAACGAGTGTCGGTGTGCCAGCAGATCGACGGCCTGGATGTGATGCTGGGGGTCAGCATCGGTATCGCCACGTTCCCGGATTGTGGCTCGGACCTGAACGGCCTGCTGCGCGCCGCTGACATTGCCATGTACGAAGCCAAGCGCGCTGGCCGTCAGCAATATCGCTATTACGACCAGGAAATGAACGGCCGCGCCCGCTCGCGCCTGATGCTCGAAGACAGTGTGCGCACGGCGATTCAGAACAAGGATTTCACCCTGGTCTATCAGCCTCAAGTTTCTCTGGAGGACGGCCGCCTGCGTGGCGTTGAAGCGCTGTTGCGCTGGCAGCATCCGAGTGTTGGCGATGTGCCGCCGGGGTTGTTTCTGCCGTTGCTGGAAGAGGCGCGGTTGATCAGCCAGCTCAGCACCTGGATTTATCAACAGGTCGCCGCGCAGCGCCAAGTGTGGCAAGCAACGTTTGGTGATGAGCTGGTGCTGAGCGTGAGCCTCTCCAGCAACCAGTTCAATATGCCCAACCTGGCCAGCCAACTGCAGCAGGTGATGGAGCGACATGGGTTGCAGGGGCGACAGTTGGAGGTGGAAATCAGCGAAGACTGCCTGATGAGTAACCTGGAGGAGTCGACCAAGCAGCTCAAGCTGTTGCGCCAGATCGGCGTGCGCATTGCCCTGGATGACTTTGGCCTGGGCAATTGCTCCCTGGCGCATCTGCGCGATCTGGCGTTCGATACGCTCAAGCTCGACCCGCAATTGGTTGCGCGCCTGCCGGGTTCCGCGCGCGACGCGGTGATGGCGCGCAGCATCATTGAGCTGTGTGGGCATTTTGAGGTTGTGGTGGTGGCTGAGGGCGTCGAAACCCAGGAGCAAGCCCAATGGCTCAAGGCCAACGGTTGCCCGTTTATCCAAGGCCCTTTGGCGGCGCAGCCGTTGATGGCCGAGGAAGTGACGCACTGGTGCCGCGCCCGTCTGGGCTGAATTCGTTACACTGACGGCCATCCGAACCTGTTGCAGACCCCATGACCGCGCTGAAATACCTCCAGGCCTATCCCGCCGCCCTCCAGGAACAAGTGCGCCAACTGATTGCCAAGGACCAGTTGGGTGCCTATCTGGAACAACGTTATCCCGAACGCCACGCCGTACAGAGCGACAAGGCGCTGTACGCTTACGCCCTGGCCTTGAAGCAGGAACACCTGCGCAACGCGCCGGCCATCGACAAGGTGTTGTTCGATAACCGCCTGGACCTGACGCACCGCGCCCTCGGCCTGCATACCACGATCTCCCGGGTGCAGGGCGGCAACCTCAAGTCGAAAAAAGAGATTCGCATTGCCGCGCTGTTCAAGGAGGCCGCGCCGGAGTTTCTGCGCATGATCGTCGTGCACGAACTGGCGCACTTCAAGGAGTCGGACCACAACAAAGCGTTCTATAAACTCTGTGAGCACATGATGCCGGGCTACCATCAGGTGGAATTCGACCTGCGCGTCTACCTCACGTACCGCGACCTGTAGGGCAAACCCTGACCACAAGGCGACCGACCATGGATGTGAGCAAGACCAAGAGCAGCTTCTACCGCCGCCTGTATGTGGCTTACCTGATCGATAGCGGGCAGGCCAGCAATGTCCCGGCGTTGACCGACGTTACCGGCATGCCCCGGCGCACGGCGCAGGACACGATTGCGGCGTTGGCCGACCTGGATATCCTGTGTGAATTCGAGCAGGAGGACGGTGCCCGCAACCACGCCGGGCACTATCGGATTCGCAACTGGGGAGCGATCGATCGGCGCTGGATCGAAGCAAATCTGGCGCAGATCAAGCAGGTGCTGGGTTACCCCTGACCTTTTCGCATGCCAATGTGCGGAATGTCATCCTCAAGGTATTCCTCACCCGCCACCACAAACCCATAACGCCCGTAGTAGCCCTGCAGATGCGCCTGGGCTGACAGGAATATCGGTGTTTCAGGCCAGATGTCCTCAATCCGCTTGAGTGTTTCTTCCATCATCCGATGCCCCAACCCGGTGCCACGCGCCACCGGTGCCACAATCACGCGGCCGATCACTACGTCACCGCCTTGAGTCTCTGGGTCCAACAGGCGTAGGTAGGCCACCAGTTGGTCGTCCTGCCAGGCCATCAAATGGTGGGTGTCGCCGGAAAGATCCTGCCCGTCGAGATCCTGGTAGACGCATTTCTGCTCGACAACGAAGACCTCGTTGCGCAGGCGCAGGATGGCGTAAAGCTGCTCCTTGCCCAGGTCATCGTGGTGCTTGCAAACCCATTCAACGGTCATGGCATGTTCTCTTATAGATGTCTGTTGCGGATAGTAAGCGCGGCAGGCGTTTGTGTCTAAATCGGCTATTTTTGTGAGTGAAATCAAATTGCCATCATTGAGTGCGCCCTGCGCCGGTTTCTTTGTGTAATCTGAGCTACTGTTAGAACCTCAGGCCCCGCCTGAGCTAAGGCCACCGCCTGCCTGCCAAGGATTTTGAGCATGCCGCGATTCTCTCGTGCCGTTGCTTTGATTGGAGTGTTGCTACTGGTTCAGCCAGCGTTCGCGCAACGTCTGCGCCTGGTAGCGGATGCCTGGCCACCCTTTACCGACGCCACCTTGATCAATGGCGGGCTGGCCACCGATATCGTCAGCACTGCCCTGGCCCGCGCGGGTTATGCCAGTGACTTCGAACAGGTGCCTTGGGCCCGGGCGTTGATGGGCGTGGGCGACGGTCGTTATGACGTTTTGGTGAACGCCTGGTATGACGATGCGCGCACGCAGTTGGGGCAATTCTCCGACGAGTACCTGCTCAACCGCGTGCGTTTCATCAAGCGGCGTGACGATCCCATTGAATTCCAGAACCTTGAGCAACTGCACGACTACCCCATCGCGGTGGTGCGTGGGTATGCCTATTCATCGGCGTTCGATGGCGATGCGCAGTTGCAGAAAGTGCCGGTGCACAATTTCGCCATGGCGGTGCGCATGCTCGCGGCGCAGCGGGTTCGGCTTACGGTGGAGGACGAATATGTTGCGCGTTATTACCTGTCGCGTGAATCGACTCGGGTGCGCAATTCGGTGGAGTTTTTACCCAAGCCGTTGAGTGAAAACAGCCTGCATATCCTGGTGAGTTTGAAGAACCCCGAGCATGAACAGATCGTTGCCAGCTTTGATCGAGAGATTGCCAAGATGAAGGCCGATGGCAGTTATGCGCGGTTGATGAAGCAGCATGGGATGTAGCGGCCTAAGCCGCGCTGGTGTCCTTGATCAGGTGCGCCGCCAGCGTGCGCAACGGCCCCAGTTGACGACAAATCAATGCCAATTGCGTCTGCACCAATCGCTGCCCCTCATCGATCTCATCCGGCATCTGTTCCAGGTCGGCTGCCAACGCTTCCTCGGCATCGCTCTGGATCGCAATCGGCTGCTTGTTGGCCAATCCCGTGGCGATTTCATCGATGCTTGCCGCCAAGGTTTTCCCGGCGCCATCGATCAGATGTTCACGCACCTCGGCCGGCAACTGGGTTTCGCGGTGCGCGCCCAGCCCTGACAAATAGCTGAGCAACGTGTGCGACAGCACCAGGAAGCGGAAGCCCACATCCGCCTCCTTACGGAAGTGCCCAGGCTCCATCAACATGTTCGCCAGGGTGGTCGACAGCGCCGCATCGGCGTTGTGTGCATTGCGTCGGGCCAGACGGTAGGCCAGGTCGTCGCTTTTGCCGGCGGCGTACTGCTGCATGATCTGGCGCAGGTAGATGCTGTTGCAGGTCAGGGTGTTGGCCAACACCTTGTTCAAGCGGCGGCCCTGCCAGTCCGGCAGGAACAGGAATACCGCCAGGCCCGCAATCAAGCTGCCGAGCAGGGTATCGAACAGACGCGGCAGGAACAGCCCGTAACCGTCACCCACCTGGTTGAAGCAGAACAACACCATCAGCGTGATAGCGGCGGTGGCCAGGGTGTAGCGGGTGGTGCGGTTGATAAAGAACACCAGGCCGGCGGCGATAGCGAACATCGACTGCACCAACGGGCTCGGGAACAGATCGAACAGCGCCCAGGCCACAGTAAGGCCGATGGCGGTGCCGATGATCCGCTGGCCGAGCTTGCGCCGCGTGGCGCCGTAGTTCGGTTGGCACACGAACAGCGTGGTCAGGATGATCCAGTAGCCTTGGGAGGCGTGAATCGCATGCAACATGCCGTAGCCCACGGTCAGCGCCAGGGACAGGCGCAGGGCATGGCGGAACAGCAACGAGGTGGGCGTCATCTGCGTACGCAGGCGCGTCCACATTTCCTTGAGGTTGCGCGGGGCGCGGTCCAGCAGGTTGCTATCGGTGGCGTCCGCCAGGCTGTCGGGGTTGCTGGCGTCGCCCAGCAGGCGGTCCAGGGTGGACAAGTTGGCCGCCAGTGCGCGCAACGAGCGCAGCAGGCCGCGCCAGGCCGGGTTGCTCTGGATGCGCAGGTGTTCCAGGGAGGCGTTCAGGTCACCCAGGGCCTCGGCGAAGCTGTCGTCATAGATGAACGGCTGGCGCAGCTGGATCGACTCGGCCAGGGCCTGGCACGCCTTGCCCTGCTGGCGCAGCAGGCGCTGGCAACGGAACAGCACATCGCTGTGGAAGAAGGCCTCGGCCAGGGCGTTGTAGGGATAATGGGACGAGCTGGCGCGTTCGTGGATGTCTTGGGCGAGGAAGTACAGCTTGAGGTAGCGGCTGACTTTCGAGCCAGGGCGACCGTTGCCCACGCGGTGCAGGATGATTTCCTTCGCCGCATTCAGCGCGGCCACAACCCGCCCATTTTGCTGGGCCAGTTCCAGGCGACGCGCTTCCACATCCAGCTGGCGAATCGGCTCGAACAACGACGATTTGAGTTTGAGGTACCGCCCCAGCTCGCGAAACAACCGCGCCAGGCTTTGCTGCACCGGCTGGTTGGAAAACAGCGCCTGCCACAGCACCGACAGCGCGCCGTACCAGGCGGCACCGGCCACCAGCAGCAGCGGCTCGTGCCAGAAGTCGGAAACGGCGCCACCGCGCTGGTCCACGCCGATCATGGTGTACACCGACAGGATCAGCGTCGCGGATGCAATCGCGCCATAACGTTCGCCCAAGGCGCCGAGCATGGTCAGGCAGAAGGTGGCCAGGGCCAGGGAGATCGCGAAGATCCAGGGATAAGGGAACAGCAGCTCCACCGACAGCGCGGCGATGCTGAAACACACCAGCGTCACCGCCAGGGCATTGAGACGGCCTTGCCAACTGTCATCGGTCTCGGCCAGGGCGCTGGCGATAATCCCCAGGAACAACGGGATCAGCAGCGTCATTTCATCCTGGTACCAGCACAGCGCCATGCTGCCGGTGAGGGCGATGAACACCCGAATGCTGTAACTGAATTTATCCAGCGCCCACAGGCGCCGCATGGACTGCTTGAACGAGGTCGATGACATGAAGTCTGGAGTCTTCCGGGACGATGCCGCTAAATTGAGCCATCAGTGACGTCACGGCAAGCGTGGCAATCACATCTCATTGCATATTTTTGAGTGCCACCCCAAAACGAAAGTGGGAGCTGGCTTGCCTGCGATGGCGGCGATGAATTCACCACCGCTATCGCAGGCAAGCCAGCTCCCACATTTTGACCGAGTACAGCCTTTTGTCAGGCGTATTGCGCGGCGGCATAGCCGGACGCCCAGGCCCACTGGAAGTTGAAGCCGCCCAGGTGACCGGTCACATCCAGCACTTCACCGATAAAGTACAGGCCGGGGCTTTTCAGCGATTCCATGGTCTTGGACGACACTTCCCGTGTGTCCACACCACCCAGCGTGACTTCCGCCGTGCGATAACCCTCGGTGCCTGCCGGCACCAATTGCCAGTTGCCGAGTTTTTGCGCGATGTCGGCAATTTCGGCGTGGGTGTACTGCTTCATCGGCTTGGACGCAAACCAGGTGTCCGCCAGCAGGTTGGCCATCTTCTTGGTGAAGATCTCGCCCAGCAGGGTTTTCAGCTCGCTGTTGGGACGCTCGACTTGTTGCTGTTGCAGCCAAGTGTGGGCGTCATGGTCGGGCAGCAGGTTGATTTCCACCGTGTCGCCGGATTCCCAATACGAAGAAATCTGCAGGATCGCCGGCCCACTCAGGCCGCGGTGGGTGAACAGGATGTTTTCGCGAAAGCTCTGGCCGTTGCAGCTCACCAGGCAATCCACCGACGTGCCCGACAACTCGCCGCACAAGTCCTTGAGCTGATCGGTGATGGTGAACGGTACCAGCCCGGCGCGCGTCGGCAGCAGTTCGTGGCCGAATTGCTTGGCCACCTGATAACCAAAACCGGTGGCGCCCAGGGTGGGAATCGACAGGCCGCCGGTGGCGATCACCAGGGATTCGCAGCGCAGCTCACCCAGGGTGGTCTGCAACTGGTAGCCGCTGTCGAGCTTGGCGATTTCCTGGATCGATGTGTCCAGATGCAGGCTCACGCCGACCTGGATGCACTCATCGAGCAGCATGCCGAGGATGTCGCTGGACTTGTTATCGCAGAACAGCTGGCCGAGCTTCTTCTCGTGGTACGGCACGCCGTGCTTGGCCACCAGCCCGATAAAGTCCCATTGGGTGTAGCGGGCCAGGGCTGATTTGCAGAAATGCGCGTTATGCGAGAGGAAGTTGGCCGGCTCGGTGTACATATTGGTGAAATTGCAGCGGCCACCACCGGACATCAGGATCTTCTTGCCGGCCTTGTTCGCATGGTCGATCAACATCACCTTGCGCCCACGCCCGGCGGCGGTCAGGGCGCACATCAAGCCTGCGGCGCCGGCGCCAATGATCACAACTTCGGTCGAGCGCAAAACGGTGTCCTCATACATGAATCGATACGATCACTGTAGGAGCGAGCTTGCTCGCGAAAAACGTGAACGAAAACGCGTGTTGTCTGGTTAAACGCGGCGCGCTTAGGTTTTTCGCGAGCAAGCTCGCTCCTACAGGGGGGCGGTGGTGTTCTTACAGGATCCGCACGCGCAACGAACGGCCTTTGATCTTGCCGTCGTTCAAGCGCTGCAACGCCTGCTTGGCGATCCCGCGCTCCACGGCCACGAAGGCCTGGAAATCAAAGATGGCGATCTTGCCGACCTGGGCACCCGGGATGCCGGCTTCTCCGGTCAGTGCGCCAAGGATGTCGCCTGGACGAACCTTGTCTTTACGCCCGGCCGCAATGCACAGGGTGCTCATCTGTGGCAGCAACGGGCCACCGCTTTGCGGCTTGAGGTTGTCCAGTTGATCCCAGTTCAGCGGCGACTTCTGCAGTTGCTCGATGGCCTGGGCGCGGTGCGCTTCGGACGGTGCTACCAGGCTGATGGCGATGCCGGTCTCACCGGCACGACCGGTACGGCCGACGCGGTGGATGTGGATTTCCGAGTCGCGGGCCAATTCGACGTTGATCACCATGTCCAGCGAATCAATGTCCAAACCACGGGCGGCAACGTCGGTAGCGACCAGCACTGAGGTACTGCGGTTGGCGAACATCGCCAGCACCTGGTCACGGTCGCGCTGTTCCAGGTCGCCATGCAGGCCGACGGCGGAAATACCCTTGGACGTCAGGTGATCCACGGTTTCCTGCACTTGCTGCTTGGTGAAGCAGAACGCTACACAAGACGCTGGGCGGAAGTGCGCCAGGACTTTGGTCACCGCGTCCATGCGTTCTTCCGGCGAGATCTCGAAGAAACGCTGCTCGATCTGGTCATCGGAGTGGAACGCTTCGGCTTTCACTTGCTGCGGCGCGCGCATGAATTTGGAAGCAAGCTGCTTGATGCTCACCGGGTAAGTGGCCGAGAACAGCAGGGTCTGGCGGCGCGGCGGGGTCTTGCTGATGATGTCTTCGATGGCGTCGTAGAAGCCCATGTCGAGCATGCGGTCGGCTTCGTCAAGGATCAGCGTGTTCAGGCCGTCGAGGACCAGCGAGCCCTTGCGCAAGTGCTGCTGGATACGGCCCGGCGTGCCGACGATGACGTGGGCGCCGTGTTCCAGGGAGGCGATCTGCGGGCCAAGGGACACGCCGCCGCACAGGGTCAGCACCTTGATGTTGTCTTCGGCACGGGCCAGGCGGCGGATTTCCTTGGCAACCTGGTCGGCCAGCTCACGGGTCGGGCACATCACCAGGGCCTGGCAGCCGAAGTAGCGCGGGTTGATCGGGTTCAACAGGCCGATGCCGAAGGCGGCGGTCTTGCCGCTGCCGGTCTTGGCCTGGGCAATCAGGTCCAGCCCCTTGAGGATCACCGGCAAGCTTTGCGCCTGGATCTGCGTCATCTCGACATAACCCAGCGAGTCGAGGTTAGCCAGCATGGCGGCGGACAGGGGCAAAGTATTAAAAGCGGTGGCGATGGTAGTCACGGGACTGGCTCTGCAAAACAAAATGTCGCGCAGTGTACCAGCCCTGTGGGATTTTCCCCGCAAGTTCTAGACGAGAAGCCTGTTAATGCTCGATATGCTGCTCGGGACTGGCTGCACGCTTGCCGTCTTTTGGCGACAGTTGCAGGAAGATCGCCGCCGCCAGCATCGCCATGATGCCCACCGTGAGGAAGGTCAGCTGGAACGCGCCGAGGACCGTGCTCACGCCGTCATTGCCGGTTTCAGCGGTAAATCCGCCGAGCAGTGCACCGGCGCAGGCGACCCCGAGGCTCAACGACAACTGCGCCACCACCGACAGCAAACTGTTGCCGCTGCTGGCCTGGGCGTCATCGAGATCGATCAGGGTGACGGTGTTCATCGCGGTGAATTGCAGCGAGTTGATCGCTCCCAATACCGCCAGCATGCCCAGTAGCAGCGGGTAGGGCGTGTGTTCCGTGACCAATCCCATGCTCGCCAGCATGATGCCCAGGGCCAGGGTGTTGCCCGTCAGCACGATGCGGTAGCCCAAGCGTTCGATCAGCGGGCGTGCCACGGACTTGGCAAACATCGCCGCCGCCGCCAGGGGCAGCATGCTCATGCCGGCTTCCGACGGTGAATACCCCAGCGCCACTTGCAACAGCAGCGGCACCAGGAACGGCAGGGCGCCGCTGCCCAGCCGCGCGAACAGGTTGCCGAGGATGCCCACGGCAAAGGTGCGGGTCTTGAACAGCACCGGGGAGAACAGCGGGTTATCGATATGCCCGGCGCGCAGCCAATACGCCGCCAGGCACGCGAGGCCGCCGAACAGCAGCAACATCACCCGCAGGTGCGGCAAGTGCAGCTCGCCCAGGCCTTCCATGGCGATGGTGATCAACACCATCGCGGCGCCAAACAGCAGGAAGCCGATCCCGTCGAAGCGCGTGCGTTCACTGCCACGCAGGTCGGGGATGAATTTCCACACGGCGTAGCAGCCGATCATGCCCACCGGCAGGTTGATCAGGAAGATCCAGTGCCACGTCAGGTATTGCACCATCCAGCCGCCCATGGTCGGGCCGAGCAACGGGCCGAGCAAACCGGGAATGGTGATGAAGCCCATGATGCGCACCAGTTCGGAGCGCGGGTAAGCGCGCAGCACCACCAGCCGGCCCACGGGCAGCATCAGCGCACCGCCCAGGCCTTGGATCACCCGAGCGCCCACCAGCATGGTCAAGCTGCTGGACAGCGCGCACAGCAGTGAGCCAATGCTGAACAGCATGATTGCGCCGAAGAAGATTCTCTTGGTGCCGAAGCGGTCGGCGATCCAGCCCGACGCCGGGATCAGCAAGGCGACGGTGAGCATGTAGGCGATCACCACCCCTTGCATGCGCAGCGGGTTTTCCGCGAGGTCCCGGGCCATCGCCGGTAATGCCGTGTTGAGGATCGTCCCGTCGAGCGACTGCATGAAGAAGGCAATCGCGACCACCCAGGGGAGCCAGCGGGCGGTCTTGGCATCGAGCGGGACGCGGTTCGGCATGGAAACCCTTTTTGGTTAGCAGGCTATGTGTTGGCGATTATGCGCCATTCGTCGCGCGTTTTCCCACCAGGAAATCCAGCAATTCACGGTGCACGGCCTCGGCGGCTTCACTGGATTCGAGGTCGAGCAAGTGGCCAGTATGTTCGGCCACAGCAAAACTGCTGCGCCCCACGTATTGCTTGAACAACTGGGCCTCGGCGGCGGGGGTGTATTCGTCCAGGGCGCCGTTGAGGAAGTGCACCGGCGTTTCAATCTGCCGCAGTGCCGGCAGGTAGTTGCCATCGCCCAAGGCCAACACTTGGTGGATATGAAAACGCGCCTGGCGGTATTCGGTGGTGGCCATGGTCGACAGGTGCCGGTGGTTGTTGCGCTTGAGCCGGGGCGACAAATACTTGCCCACGGTTTCATTGAGCAAGTGGCCGACGGCGGACTTGTCGTCCGCTTCGATCAATACGCGTACACGTTCCACATAGTCGAGCATGGCTTGGTTGAGGTTGGGCGCGAGGGCCATCACCACTGAGCTTTCGATGGAGGGTGGGTTGTGCGCCAGGGTCAGCAACGTGGAGATGCCGCCCCAGGAGGCCGACACCAGATGGTTAACCTGGAAGCGCTCGACCAGGGCGCGCAGCATCTGCACCTCGTCGTCCTTGGTCACCAGGTCAAGGTCAGTGTTGTGTTCGCGGGAATAGCCGGAGAACGGCAGGTCGAACAGCAACACATTGAAGTGCTCGGCCAGGCATTTGCTGGTGCGGGCGAAGGAGCGTGTGGTGGACAGCGCACCGTTGACCATCAGGACGGTCTTTTTTTGCGAATCGTTTCCCAGTTGCTCAACATGAACGTTGTAGTGCTTGAACAGCTTTTCAATGACAAAACTTCCATGGTTCATGTCAACGCTCCAGCTTGCCCTTCCCGGGCAAGGTCGTGCTCTCGTGGGTGGGGGGGGCGGGATGCCACTAACCCTTATAACGAGGTTTTTTAAGCGCGACAACTGAGCACGCTGGAGCAAGCGTGAGATGGGATTTAACGGTAGGAAGGATTGAGTCGAGGTGTCGGAAGTAATCGCAAGACAGTGTGGGAGCGGGCTTGCTCGCGAAGGCGGAGCGCCAGCCACCGGATAAGTTGACTGATACGCCGCCTTCGCGAGCAAGCCCGCTCCCACAAGGGTTTTATATTTACAAGGTTAAAGTCAGGCGTTTGACCAAGGCCCCTGGCAACAGATTTGAGGCCGTGTTGCGCTGGCTGTAGGTACTGGCCGACAGCAGCAGTTCCCGATCAGCGGTCAGGGCTTCCAACTGCGCGCCGAGCAGGTTGTAGACGCTGTCATCAAAACGCATGGTGCTGACCGGCGCCTTGATCTCGCCGTCTTCCACCCAGAAGGTGGCAAAGCGCGTCATGCCGGTCAGGCGGGCCGCCGGCAGGTCAGAATAGTTCAGGTACCACAGGTTGCTGATGTACAACCCGGTGCCCAACTGCTTGAGGATATCGGCCTGGGCCAGGCTGCCCGCCGCCATTTGCAAGGCGCTGGGCGATTCATCGCTGCTTGCGCCGTTAGTGCTCAAACCATATTCAGCAGCGCTGCGCGAGTTGATCAATTGGCCGTCGGCTTGCCCCGCCTTGATCAGCGTGACGTCGCCGCGCGGGTAACCTTCGGTGGAAAACGCCTGGCTCAGGGAGCCGCTGATCTGTTCCGCTACTGTCACCAGCGGGCTCAGGGACTGTTCACCGGCATACAGCTTTTGCAGCGAACTGCCCTTGCTGGCGATGGCTTGGGCGGAAAACCCGCCCCAGGTGATGATGCTGATGATTTCTTCAATCGCCGCCGGGGCGAGGTAGGCGCGATAGTGTCCGGGGGCCAGCTTGTGCAGTGGACGGCCAAGGAACTCAAGCTGCTCGCGGGCCTGCTGGAAGCGTGCGGCAAACTCGGCGCTGTCCCAAGTGTGCCCGGCGTAGCTGGCCTTTACCGCTTCACCATTGGCGTGGAACAGACTGAAGTCGAAGTTGAAGCTATTGGCCTGGTGCCAGCCGAAGGCGCCCGACGAACTGGCAAAGCCCCGGCTGATGGGGCCGGCCGCATAAAAGCCGACCAGGTCCACACCTTGGGCGGCCCGGCTGATGTCTTCCAGTACCTGGGCCAGTTCCGGCAGCGGGCGGGTTTGTTCGTTGTTGCTTTGCCAGGCGTTGTGGTTCAGCAGCAGGTACGGGTCTTGTGGCAGCAGCGGCAGGGTTTCGCGCAACTGTTGCAGGCCATCGGCCAAACGCTGGCGGTCCAGCTCGGTCTCGCCGGCAAGGGTGATGCCGAGGTCGGCGTGGCGGCCATCGTTGATCAGTTTCAGGTTGAGGCTGGCCTGTTGCACTTGGCCCGCCTGGCGCACCTTGGCGTGATTGAAGCGCACGAATTCGGACGCTTCATCCGCATAGCCGAGGTGGAATTGTTCATTGTCGGTGATGGCATGTTTGAGCCACTCCACCAATGCCTTGAAGTTGTTCATCAGGCGTCTCCCCCAAATACGTCGACATCACTGAATACGCAGGCCGGCGACGCATGGCCGACGCGGATCACCTGATTGGGTTCGCCTTTGCCGCAGTTCGGCGTGCCCAGGACCTTGAAGGTGCTGGCGTCACCGACCGCGCTGAGGTTGCGCCAGAAGTTGGCAGAAATGGCGCGGTAGTTAGGGTTCTTCACCACACCTTTGAGCTCGCCGTTCTCGATCAATTGACCCCATTCGCAGCCGAACTGGAATTTGTTGCGCGCATCGTCGATGGACCATGAGCGGTTGGTCGACATCAGGATGCCGCTTTCAATACCGCCGATCAGTTGTGCCAGGCTCTTGTCGCCCGCTTCGATGTTCAGGTTGGCCATGCGGTCGATGGGCGCACGGTTCCAACTGCTGGCCCGGCTATTGGCCACGCCGCTCATACCCGAACGGAATTGCGACAGCGCACCGCCCAGCGGTTTGAGCAGCAACCCTTCGCGGATCAGGAACTGCTTGCTGGCGGGCGTGCCGTCGTCGTCATGGCTGTAGCTGGCGAGTTGCTCTGGGATGTCCGGGTCGAACGTCACGTTGAGCAACTTGGAGCCATAGTGCAGATGGCCGAAGTCGCTGGCCTTCACAAAACTGGTGCCGGCGTAATTGCGCTCGTCACCCAGGATGCGGTCCAGCTCCAGCGGGTGGCCGATGGATTCGTGGATCTGCAGGATCATCTGGTCAGGCATCAGCAACAGGTCGCGCGGGCCGTTGGGGGTGTTGGGCGCGAGCAGCAGTTGCAGGGCTTCGTCGGCAATGCGTGGCGCTGCGCCGACCAGGCCGAAGCGGCTGATCACATCAAAGCCACCTTGCTGGCCGAAGTTGCTGCCGCCCAGGGTGCGGCTCTGGCTGTCGTTGCCATCGTAGGCCGTGACATTGACGCCGGGGAACACAAAGCGCTGGGCCTGGCGCAGCTCGGCGCCGGCGTTGTTGAGGTAGATCTGCTCGACGTGGGTCAGGCCGAGGCTGACTTCCCAGCTCACCAGGCGCTCGTCCTTGGGCACAGCGGCGGATTCGTCGCCCAGCAATTGGTAGCAGTCGCTCAGGGACGGGAAAGGCTGATTGAGTTCGGGGGACAGGTAGTCCGCCACATCGCTGGAGACATGTTGGTCACGCAGGTCGAGCAGGGCGTGGGGCTTGATCAACCGGGCTTGCTGTTCGGCACGCTCAAGGGCGGCTTGCAGGCCAGGCAGGGAAATATCGTTGGTCGCCGCGTAGGCTTCCACGCCGTTGAGACGCACGGTGAGCATGGCGCCTTCGTCGTGGTTCAGGTGCGGTGGTTCGGCGACGTTTTTGCGTACGGCCAGGTATTGGCCGGATTCGCGTACGTAGCGCAGGGAGAAGAATTCGGCGCGGGTGCGCAGGGCGCTGAAGTGCTGCTTGAGTGTGGCGTGGTAGTCGAACATGGGGCCTTCCTTGTGGGCGGCTCGTCGCGGGCAGGCAAACAGAGTAGCTGATCAAGGAGGGGTTTTGCATTGGCTGGTCGGGCCTCATCGGGGGCAAGCCCCCTCCCACATTTTTGACCGTGTGAACCCGATCAAGTGTGGGAGGGGGCTTGCCCCCGATGGGAACACCGCGGTGTATCAGTTACTGCGCGGTAGGGCCCACTTCACGCATCGGCTTGCCACGCACCGGCGCATCGCCTGCTACGTAGTAGTCGGCGGTGCTGCGCGGCAGCGGCTGGCGGCCACGGATCTTGTCGGCGATTTTCTCGGCGATCATGATCGTCGGCGCGTTCAGGTTACCGGTGGTGATGATCGGCATGATCGACGCATCCACAACGCGTAGACCCTGCATGCCATGCACGCGGCCTTCGCCGTCCACTACGGCCATCTCATCGGTGCCCATCTTGCACGAGCAGGACGGGTGGAACGCAGTCTCGGCGTGCTCGCGGATGAACTTGTCGAGCTGCTCATCGGTTTGCACGTCGATGCCCGGGCTGATCTCGCGGCCACGGTACTGGTCGAGTGCCGGCTGCTGCATGATTTCACGGGTCAGGCGGATGCCGTCGCGGAATTCCTGCCAGTCCTGCTCGGTGGCCATGTAGTTGAAGAGGATGCTCGGGTAGTCCCGTGGGTTCTTCGACTTCAATTGCACGCGGCCACGGCTTGGGGAACGCATGGAGCCCATGTGCGCCTGGAAACCGTGCTCTTTCACACCGTTGCTGCCGTTGTAGTTAATCGCCACCGGCAGGAAGTGGTACTGGATGTTCGGCCATTCGAATTCTTCACGGGTACGGATGAAACCGCCCGCTTCGAACTGGTTGCTGGCGCCAATGCCGGTGCCGTTGAACAGCCACTCGGCGCCGATCGCCGGCTGGTTGTACCAGAGCAGCGACGGGTACAGCGACACGGGCTGAGTGCACGCATATTGCAGGTACAGCTCAAGATGGTCCTGCAGGTTTTCGCCGACGCCTGGCAGGTCATGGACCACCGGGATGTCGAGGCTTTCCAGCAGCTTGGCCGGGCCGACACCGGAGCGTTGCAGCAGTTGCGGCGACGCGATTGCGCCGCTGCACACCAGCACTTCTTTGCGCGCGCGGGCTTCAACGCGTTCTTCGGCAGCGCCGATCAGGTAACGCACGCCAACGGCACGCTTGCCTTCGAACAACACCTTGTCGGTAAGGGCGTGGGTGACGATGGTCAGCGTGGAGCGCTTCTTGGCGGTATCCAGGTAACCGCGTGCGGTACTGGCGCGACGGCCGTTCGGCGTGACGGTACGGTCCATCGGGCCGAAGCCTTCTTGCTGGTAGCCGTTCAAGTCTTCGGTACGCGGGTAACCAGCCTGCACGCCGGCTTCGACCATGGCGTGGAACAGTGGGTTATTGCCGGCTTTCGGCGTGGTCACGCTGACCGGGCCATCGCCGCCGTGCCAGTCGTTCGGGCCGATGTCGCGGGTTTCGGCCTTGCGGAAATAGGGTAGGCAGTCGAGGTAGGTCCAGTTTTCCAGACCTGGCAATTTCGCCCAGTTGTCGTAATCCATGGCGTTGCCACGGATGTAGCACATGCCGTTGATCAGCGAAGAGCCGCCGAGGCCCTTGCCGCGACCGCACTCCATGCGACGGCCGTCCATGTGTGGCTCTGGATCGGTCTCGTAGGCCCAGTTGTAGCGGCGGCCTTGCAGTGGGAAGGCCAGGGCGGCTGGCATCTGGGTACGGAAGTCGAGACGATAGTCCGGGCCGCCGGCTTCCAGCAGCAGGACGGTGACGCCTTCGTCTTCGGTCAGACGGGTCGCCAGGGTGTTACCGGCGGAGCCGGCACCCACAATGATGTAATCGTATTCTTGGGACATTGGATGCACCCTCTTTGAAGTTGGTCAGGTCGGACCTCATCGGGGGCAAGCCCCCTCCCACATTTGGAATGTGTTCACAAATCAAAGTGTGGGAGGGGGCTTGCCCCCGATGGCGGCCTCAAAGGCAATACAAATCTCAGCTCTTAGAACACCGAGGCGTAGTCGCCCAGCTCAACCTGTACCGATTTGATGCGGGTGAAGTTGTTCAGCGAGCTGATCCCGTTCTCACGGCCAACACCCGACTGCTTGTAGCCACCGACCGGCATCTTCGCGTCGGACTCGCCCCAGGCGTTGATCCAGCAGATACCCGCTTCCAGCTGATGAATCACGCGGTGGGCGCGGTTCAGGTCTTTGGTCACCAGGCCAGCAGCCAGGCCGAAGTCGGTGTCGTTGGCGCGGCGGATCACTTCTTCTTCGGTTTCGTAGGTGAGGATGCTCATCACTGGGCCGAAGATTTCTTCACGCACGATGACCATGTCGTCGGTGCAGTCGGTGAATACGGTTGGGGCCACGAAGGCGCCTTTGGCGAAGTCGCCGTCGGTCAGGCGGTCGCCGCCGCACAGCAGGCGGGCGCCTTGCTCTTTGCCCTTGGCGATGTAGCCCAGCACGCTTTCCATGTGGGCAAAACTGACCAGCGGACCGAAGTTGGTGTTTTCGTCTTCCGGGTTGCCAACGCGAATGCGCGCGACACGCTCAACGATCTTGGCTTCGAACGCAGCTTGCAGGTGCTTCGGTACGAACACGCGAGTGCCGTTGGTGCAGACCTGGCCGGAGCTGTAGAAGTTGGCCATCATCGCGGTGTCGGCGGCGCGGTCGAGATCGGCGTCATCGAAGATGATCAGCGGAGACTTGCCGCCCAGTTCCATGGTCACGTCTTTGAGCGAAGAGCTGGAAGCGCTGGCCATGACTTTCTTGCCGGTGTCGGTGCCGCCGGTGAACGAGACCTTCTCGATGCGCGGGTGCTCGGTCAGCCAGGTGCCGACTTCACGGCCGCTGCCGGTCAATACGTTGAATACACCCGCTGGAACGCCGGCTTCGGTGTAGATCTCGGCCAGTTTCAGGGTGGTCAGCGAGGTCACTTCGCTCGGCTTGAAGATCATCGCGTTACCGGCGGCCAGGGCCGGTGCGGATTTCCACAGGGCGATCTGGATCGGGTAGTTCCACGCGCCGATACCGGCAACCACGCCCAGTGGCTCGCGGCGGGTGTAGACGAACGAGGTGTCGCGCAGTGGGATCTGCTCGCCTTCGATGGCTGGCACCAGGCCTGCGTAGTATTCCAGCACGTCAGCGCCGGTGACGATGTCGACGTACTTGGTTTCGGAGAAGGATTTACCGGTGTCCAGGGTTTCCAGGGCGGCCAGTTCGTCGTTGCGCTCGCGCAGGATGTCGACGGCACGACGCAGGATGCGCGAACGCTCCATGGCGGTCATGGCGGCCCAGATTTTCTGGCCTTTTTCGGCGCTGACCACGGCACGTTCAACGTCTTCTTTAGTGGCGCGTTGCACTTGGGCGAGAACTTCACCGTTAGCCGGGTTGATGGCGTCGAAGGTGGCATCGCTGCCAGCGTCGCTGTAACCGCCGTCAATGTAGAGTTTTTGCAGGTCGAAACGGGCCATAAAGTCCTCGCAAGTGCATAAGTGGTTGGCGTTAACCGCCGAACAGTGGGCCATAAGGGTGTGGCAACACTGAGCGGCAGCAGTTCAGGGGTTGAGCGGTTATGTGTGCTCTAACTCACCTGCTTGGCCAATTGGAAATCCATGTATTCGTAAGCGATCCGTTGCGCCTGCGCCGTGTCGAAAGCGTCTCCCGACAGGGCGCCGCGCAACCACAAACCGTCGATCAGGGCCGCCAGGCCTCGGGCTGCTTTGCGTGCGTGCGGCAGCGGCAGCACTCGGCGGAACTGGCAGCACAGGTTGGAATACAGACGTTGATCGTTGATCCGCTGCAACCTGTGCAATGACGGGTGGTGCATGCTGGTGGCCCAGAAGGCCAGCCAGGTTTTCATTGCCGGGCCGTTGACCTGGCTGGCATCGAAGTTGCCCTCGATGATCACCTGAAGGTGCGCCCGTGGGCTGTCATCCTTCAGTGCGAGCCTGCGTTCGTGGACGTTCTCGATCAGCACATTCATCAAGTACCGCATCGTCGCGGCGATCAGGCCGTTCTTGTCCTGAAAGTAGTGACTGATGATGCCGTTCGAGACGCCGGCCAAACGGGCGATCAGCGCAATGCTGGCATCTCCCATTCCGACCTGATCGATGGCCGTTAGCGTGGCTTCGATCAACTGCTGGCGGCGTATGGGTTGCATACCGACCTTGGGCATGTAGCACCTCTCCTTAGGCCTGCCGATGGGCGATCAACGTCCGTCGGCTTGAGGGCCAGTCTATTTTGTTTTGATTGAACGTTCAATCAACAAAGAATAAGATCTGCGACAAATGGTCGCGTCCTACGGGTATTTCCTACATGTAGGCACGACATCTGGCACCTGGTTAAACCCCTGAAACGTCCCTGGGCACTGCGCTCATGGGGTGCAGGGATTTAAGGGGTGTCTTTATAACACCCGTCCGTCGACTGCCGAAAAATCGATGTCCCGGGATAACCGTTGCCTTGTGTTTCTCTCTCGCACTGCCCGGAGCATCTGCGCCATGAGTTCTGCCTCTCTTATAAAGACCCCGCCAGAAAAGGTGCGGGTCAACGGTTGGGTGTTCTACACCTCCACCGCGTTGATTCTGTTGTTGACTGCCATCCTGATCATCGCCCCGCAGGAGGCCGGGCGCATGCTCGGTGTCGCCCAGGCGTGGCTGTCGAAAAGCTTTGGCTGGTACTACATGGTGGTCATCGCCGCCTACCTGGTGTTTGTGGTCGGCCTGGCGTTTTCCTCCTACGGCAAATTGAAACTGGGCAGCAAGGACGACACCCCGGACTTCAGCTACGGCGCCTGGGCCGGCATGTTGTTCTCGTCGGGCATCGGCATTTCGCTGCTGTACTTCGGCGCTTCCGAGCCGCTGGACCACTACTTCAACCCGCCCGAAGGCGCTGCCGCCAGCAATGGCGCCGCACGCCAGGCGCTGCAATTGACCTTCCTGCACTGGGGCTTGCACGGCTGGGCGATCTACGCCCTGGTCGGCCTGGCCGTGGCGTACTTCGCGTATCGCCATAACCAGCCGCTGGCCTTGCGTTCGGCGCTGTACCCGCTGGTGGGCGAGCGTTGGGTGAAAGGCGCGGCCGGCCACGCGGTGGACGGTTTCGGCATGTTCGTGACGCTGCTGGGCCTGGTGACGAACCTGGGGATTGGTTCGATGCAGGTGTCCTCCGGGCTGGAAAACCTGTTCGGCATGGAACACAGCAACACCAACCTGCTGATTGTTATCATCGTGATGAGCACCGTGGCGACCATCGCCGCCGTGTCGGGCGTGGAGAACGGCATCCGCCGCCTGTCCAACCTCAACATCGTGCTGTTCAGCGGCCTGCTGATCTTCGTGCTGCTGTTCGGCCCGACCCTGCACTTGCTCAACGGCTTGGTGCAGAACACCGGTGACTACCTCAACGGCATCATCCTGAAAACCTTCGACCTCTACGTGTACGAAGGCGACGCCGACAAAACCGAACGCTGGATGGGCCTGTGGACCCTGTTCTACTGGGCCTGGTGGATTTCCTGGGCGCCATTCGTGGGCATGTTCATCGCGCGTATTTCCCGTGGACGCACGGTGCGTGAACTGGTGGCCGGCGTGCTGCTGATCCCGCTGGGCTTTACCCTGGCGTGGCTGTCGATCTTCGGCAACTCGGCTTTGGACCTCGTGCTGAACCACGGTGCGGTGGCGTTGGGCAAGACCGCGCTGGAACAGCCGTCCATGGCCATCTATCAACTGCTCGAGCATTACCCTGCGTCGAAAATCGTCATCGGTGTGTCGATTTTCGTAGGCTTCGTGCTGTTCCTGACCCCGGCGGATTCCGGCGCGGTGATGATGGCCAACCTGTCGTGCAAAGGCGGCAACGTGGACGAAGATGCGCCGCACTGGCTGCGGATCTTCTGGTCGGCGGTGATCACCCTGGTGACCATCGGTCTGTTGTTCGCCGGCAACTTCGAAGCCATGCAGACCATGGTGGTGCTGGCCGGGCTGCCGTTCTCGGTGGTGTTGATCTTCTTTATGTTCGGCTTGCACAAAGCCATGCGCCAGGATGTGGCCATCGAACAGGAGCAGGCGCAACTGGCTGAGCGTGGCCGCCGTGGTTTCAGCGAGCGTTTGACCGCGCTGGACCTGCAGCCGAGCCAAGGCACCGTGCAACGCTTTATGGACAAGCACGTCACCCCAGCGTTGGAAGAAGCGGCGACGGCCTTGCGTGAACAGGGGCTGGAGGTGCAGACACTGCTGGGTAAATCCAAGCGCTGCATCGGTGTGCGCATCGAGATGGAAGAGGGCAACCCGTTTGTCTACGAAGTGAGCCTGGATGCTTACTCGTCGGCACCGAGCGACCTGCCCGAGGAAGAGCGTACGCGTTACTACCGCGCCGAGGTCTACCTGCACAACGGACCTCAGGAGTACGACCTGATGGGCTTCGCCCAGGAACAGATCACCCGGGACGTGCTCGATCAGTTTGAAAGCCATCGGCAGCTCCTTGGCCGTGTCTATAGCTGATACGTGAGCTAGGTGGTGTCTTCACTGACACCACTGTTCCAATGTTTGAATGGG